>JBQCGE010000502.1:0-6496 GCA_051955955.1 Verrucomicrobiota bacterium | reverse complement strand
TACGCGGAATATGCGCGAGTGATGTCGTTTGTGCTGCCGGGAGTGGTTCCAATCCCGCGGCGCAATAGTTTCATTGAGGGCGCGATGCTTGAGCCGGTGAACACAGTGCTGAAAGGTGTGAAGTTGCTCCATATTTTGAAGGGGGACTTCGTCATGGTTACAGGGCAGGGGCCGATTGGACTGCTCTTTACGCGATTGCTGAAATTGGCTGGCGCGAAAGTGCTCGCAACCGACCTGATCGATGAACGGCTGGGTCTTGCAAAACAGTTCGGAGCTGCCCAGGTTTGCAATCCCAAACGTGAGCCGCTCGCCAAAGCGGTTGAAAGCTTTTCCCGGGCTCGTGGATTGGACGCGGTAGTGGTTGCGGTTCCTTCCGATGATGCGGTTAAGGAAGGGCAGGATTTGCTCCGCGGCGGTGGGAAGGTTCTCCTTTTTGCGCATACGCGCCGAGGCGAGCACGCTGAAATTGACCTTTCGAAAATTTGCGTGGATGAAAAGCAGATGCTCGGCAGTTATTCCTCGGATTTTACACTGCAAAAAGAGGTTGCTGATCTGGTCGTCTCCCGCAAGTTGGACGTGCGCAAACTGGTGACACACGAGTTTCCACTTCAGCGCACTGCCGAGGCGATTCAGTTGGCCGCCAGGCCTTCGGCTGGAGCCTTGAAAATTATGGTCACGCAGCTCGATCGATAATGGACGCCTATACGCAACTGCTCGAAGCAACGATTGGCCACCTCCGAAAATTAAAAGCGGAGGGTCAGCGGTACATAACTGTTTCCCCTGAAACAATCGACTCCCTAAAAAAGCCGGTTGCCCGGTCTGCAACTCGCCCTGCCGAGCACCCGCAAGCTCAGCTATCACCCCTCGCGCAAGCGCAACCGTCTTCCAGTGCATTGAAAAGCGCTTCAAAACCGATTCTTGTTGCCCCGGTTCCTTCGGGAATTCAGTCCTCTGCAGGGATGGATAAAAGCGCTGTCATCGCTGAATTGCGCGAGCGCGCCCTCGTTTGTCAAAAATGTCCAAACCTTGTTGCCTCGAGGAAAAACGTGGTCTTCGGCGTCGGAAACCTGGACGCGGAATTAATGTTCATCGGTGAAGCGCCGGGTGCGGATGAAGATGCACAGGGCGAACCGTTCGTGGGAAAGGCAGGGGAGCTCCTGACCAAAATTATTCAAACGATGGGGCTCTCCCGGGAGCAGGTGTATATTGCGAATATCCTTAAGTGCCGTCCCGACACGCCGGGACAATCGTATGGAAATCGGGCTCCAACGCCTGAAGAAATGGACCGTTGCCTCCCTTACCTGCACGCCCAAATCGACGTGATCAGGCCAAAGGTGATCGTTGCCTTAGGTGGCACGGCATTGGACGGACTTTTTGGCAAAACTCCAGGAATGGGAATCACTCGCGTTCGAGGGAAATGGCGTGAATATCGAGGTACGCCCGTCATGCCCACTTATCATCCTTCCTACCTGCTGCGTCCCAATCCCACCAACGTGAAGCGGGAGACCTGGGAAGACATGCTCCAGGTTATGGAGAAACTGAACATCCCAATCTCAGCAAAACAAAAAGCTTACTTTTTGCCGAAAGCATAAGGCCCCGACTTATCGTCGAGGCCTTATTCTCGGTAAAAATTGGCTGGGAACTTATTTCCTTTCGGAAACGTTCAGGTCGCTGAAAGGGTTCTGGCCGAAGTTCCCATTTTCGGCTGCGTCCGTCGCAACGCGTGGTTTTGCCGGTTTCTGCTCACTGGTGGGAGTCGTTTCCGGCGCTTCTTCTTCGGTTAGAACTTGATTTGGGTTTTTGGCCCGCTTATTCCGAGGCAGGGGACTTAACATCACGTTAATGCCCTTCCCAATCAGTTTTGGCGGAGCATCCGGATGCGCAAAGGGGGTTAATTCCTTGATGAAGCGCTGGATCTTTTGAAAGCCGAATTCCTGGTGAGCCATTTCACGCCCCTTGAAGCGGAGCGTCACCTTGACCTTCATTTCTTCGCAGAGAAAGTCGATCGCGTGCTGCATCTTCACGCTAAAATCGTGAGGATCGATATTCGCGCTGAGCTGAATTTCCTTAACCTTATTCGCGTGTTGGTGCTTTTTGGATTCCTTGTCCTTCTTGGATTGCTCGTAGCGGAACTTCCCGAAATCGACTAAACGGCAGACGGGTGGAGTCGCGTTTGGCGCAATCTCTACAAGATCAACGCCGCGCTGACGCGCCATGGCGAGCGCATCATTTAAGGATACCACTCCCAATTGCTCTCCCTCATCACCAATAACCCGGACTTCTCGGGCGCGGATTTTATTGTTGACCCTGGTGAAGCTGTTGCTGGGAGGAAAATTACGTGAAGGAAAAGGGCGGCTCAAGACCCCCTCTTAGGTTGAAGTTTTTCCATGCTTAACTTGCAATCAATACAGCGTATTTCTGTCATCAAAGACTCGTCGATAGGTAACAATTTACCAACTCGGAAATTTTGCAAGCTAAAACAGAACAGAAATTCAGCTTCTTTTCCCACCCCCTCGGTTTAACGTTCACGTTGACGGGGTGGTATTTCTCATTCCAAATTGGTCGATATGATCGTCACAGAGTTTTGCCCATTCGACAAGCGCGCATTTGGCGCGAGTTGCCGGAAGCCAAGAAAACCCGAAAGGACCCTCACTTAAATGGAGATTCCTTCCGGCACACATCGCCCCCGCAACCTTGATTGGAAGCGGGCGGCGGGCTTGCTTTACGGTGATTGGGGAACGAGCAAGGCTTATGTTATCGGCCTGGCGTTTCTCGCTGCGGGCTATTCCGCGCTTCCACTAATCATTGCGGTCTGCCTGCTTACGGCATTGGTTGGTTACAATTACATTGTCGTTTGCAAGCATTTCCCGGATGGAGGAGGGGTTTACTCCGCGGCACGACGGCAAAGCCCATTCCTGGCAATCCTTGGAGCCTTGCTTTTAGTGGCTAATTTCACGGTCACCGCCGCGATGAGTGGCTGGGCTGCAATGAGTTACTTTCGTGTGCCGAAGGAATGGATCTGGATTGCCACTGTTCTCCTGATCGCGCTTGTGGGATTTATCAATGGGTTCGGGGCAAAGCATAGCGGGAGTGTTGCGGTCTCACTCGCGCTTCCAATGGGTGTCATTGTCCTTATCATCATTGCGCTCAGCATTCCGTATCTTTCGTTGGAACATCTTGAGCCGCCGCACCATACCTTTCGTGAAAATTGGGTTGCCTTTACCGGGGTCATTCTTGCGCTGAGCGGTGTTGAGGCCATTGCGAATCTCACCGGCGTGATGCGCCTGGATCCAGGTTCCACGATGGAAAATCCCATGGTGGTTCGGACCGCTCGGAAATCAATTATTCCTGTGGCCCTGGAAGTTGTCCTGGGCACGACGTTACTCGGCTGGGCGATGCTTTCACTCGACCAAAGTAACGCGCAACTGCTTCATGATCGCTGGGAGGATATGCTGAACGTGCTGGCGGAGCAGTATGCAACTCTTCATTTCGGTCCCTATATCGGCAAAGGGTTCAGCGTGGTGACGGGGATCGTGGTCGGGCTTCTTTTGCTGAGCGCAGTTAATACAGCGGTGGCGGCCTTGATTGGCCTCATGTACATGATGGCGAGGGATGGCGAAATGCCTCGGAGCTTCACCCGCCTGAACCGGCATGGCGTTCCTTTTATTCCGCTGCTTCTGGCCGTGCTTGGTCCAATCCTTGTCGTGGTCTTCACAAACCGCCTGGAATCGCTTGCTGGGCTCTACGCCATCGGTGTTGTCGGCGCGATTACGGTCAATCTCGGTTCCTGCTGCTTCAATAAACAACTGGCCCTCGCCTGGTATGAACGTGGCATCATGGCCATTTCGTTTCTCATTCTCTTTGCGGTGGAAATCACCCTCGCCAAAACGAAACCGGATGCGCTCTTCTTTGCGGTTTGCGTGCTGGGAATTGGGTTCGGCCTGCGGAATTACGCCCAACGCCGCGCCGGATTTAAAACGCTCACCCTGAGCAAGGAGGTGGCGGCCCATGTTGCGCCGGAAATGGTGCCCGACTTTAAATTTAATTTCACTCCGGGACAAAAAATCATGGTCGCGGCCCGTGGAAATACGCCAGTCCTCAGGTTTGCCCTGGAGGAAGCGCAACTTCGGCAGGCAATGCTTTATGTGATTTACGTCAAGGAAATCGCCGTCACCTTTGCTGGATTTAACCAACCCGCGGAACCTCAAAAATGGCAGAACGATGCCGTGGCCCGGAAAATCATGTATTCCATGCTGGAGAATGGGAAGAAGCTGAACGTGACGGTTATTCCTCTCTACGCTGTAAGCGACAGCCCCGCGACTACCTTGCTCGATTTGGCGGCCACGTTAGGGGTCGACATTTTAATGGTGGGGGTTTCTCACCGCACCCGGCTGGCAACCCTGCTCCGGGGCAATGTTGTCGTGGAAGTCGCGCGCAACCTGCCGGAAAATATTCAGCTCATCATCCACAGCTGAGCCGTCGAGAAAACCCTGCAATGGATTAAAGCTCGCCGGGTCTTGTGCCCATGGTAGGCGGATCGGTAGTTCGATACTTCACCCAGGCTAAATCCGCGCTGTCGGCCCGGACCAAATGCATGTTGTTCCCGAGGGGACGGTTTACAAGCGATTTCCAACGGTGATTTTCCGCATGGCCATCCGCATAACTGATCGTTCCAGAAAGATTATGGGAGGCGGTAGGAATGTGAAACCAGGTTGGCTTGTCCATATCCACTTCGAATTCGGGACTGCAAATGCTGTCGGGGTGAACATCCAGGAATACGAAAGTTTCTGAGGTTCGCTGCAAATCGGTCCCTTTCCGAAAAATGGTATAACCAGGCTCACGGATGCGCGTGGATCGATCCGTGGGAGCGAGGTAACAATTCATGGAATAACTGCGAATTCCCGGCATGGTGCGCCCGGTTGACCTGCCCCTGGAGGACGGCAACACCCCCTTATCCTCTGGGCAATGGTAAGTGCCTGGTGCCCTGAGATACGCCGCAAAGAGTGCGTTCGTGCGGTTCAGAAGAAAGTCGCTCCTCGTTCCCACACCCGCTCCCCCATGCGGCCCTCCATAAACCCAAAGTTGATCCGTATCCGAACTTTGAGCGCCATTCGCAACGAGTCGGCTGTCAAAATCGTCCTGGTACAAAGCCCAGGTCAGCGCGAGTTGTTTTTGGTTATTCAGGCAAACGATTGTTCTGCCTTTGGACTTCGCTTTGGCCAGCGCCGGCAAAAGCAAACCAGCCAGAATGGCAATGATCGCAATCACTACCAGTAACTCGATCAGGGTGAAAGCAGACCGGTTCCGGGGCATGTTTTAGTGGCTGATTGAGGGAAGTCATACCATAACCACAGGGTGCCAGGCAATAGTTTCGCTCTGAACCAGTTTGGAGTCCTGCAAACGGCTAATTGTTTTTAGTCGATTCGGTAAAGAGCCGTTTTGGAGCGTAGCACCAGGGAATTATCCAGAACTGCCGGCGATGCCATGAAGCCGTCGCCCAATTGATTTTGTGCCAGGATTTTAAACTGACGGTCTGCGGCCACGACCGTGGTTTTGCCATCTTCAGAAAAGAAATAGATGCGCCCGTTGCCCAGGAGTGGGGCAGCGGAATAGGTGCCGCCGATGCGTTCATTCCAAACCATGCTTCCGGTTTTTGCTTCGACGCAGCTGGCGATACCGCCGTCATCCACCATGAAAATCAGGTCGCCCGAAAGAACTGCCGAAGATCGGGTGGGTACGTTGCGTTTTACCTTCCATGCCACATGAGTCGCGGTCACATCTCCACTGCCGCCCGGTTTGATCGCCCAAAGTTCGCTTTTGGGGTGGCCCATGGAAACAAAGATCATTCCATGCCCGACGATTGGGCGCCCGCTGCCGGAATGCGTTTTCTGCTCTTCGACATGCCACAGTTCCTTCCCGGTTTCTGGTTCATACGCATAAAGCGCCTTGGAACCGTGGCTAATCAGGATCGGCCCCTGACCAAAGTCATGCACCAGCGGCGTGGAGAATGCCTTGCGCCAATCACCGTCCGCAGAGACTTTTCCCTCGGGAGTTAAGTCCTTAAAAACAATTGAACGATTGGTCTTCCAGACTGTTTTCCCGCTCAATTTATCAAGGGCGATGACGTACTGAAAATCGCTCCCATCAAAATTCATGATCAACAGATTTTTAAAAAGAATAGGTGAGGATCCAGCGCCTCGAAAGTGATTGCATTGGAGATCGGTGCGGGTCCAAAGAACTTTTCCCCTCGCGGAATCGAGGCAGGCCGTCCCGGGCGAACCAAAAGTGACGTAAACGCGTCCTGGCTCAAGCTGGGGGGTGGGGGAGGCGTTGCTGTTGAAGGGGTGAGCGAATTGGGGCTTTTCGATTGAGAAGAGCTTCTTGTCACGAACGATGTTCCCCGTCTTTGCATCGACGCAAACGGCATACAATTCATGCCCGTCCGGAGTGGCGGAGCTTAACCAAATGTTTGTCTGGTCAATAATGGGAGAAGACC
>JBQCGE010000501.1:0-2973 GCA_051955955.1 Verrucomicrobiota bacterium | reverse complement strand
TTTGGTGCGGCTGAGACCCCAATCCGCCAAAACCTTGTCGGCGTCGGAAAGTGTCAGATTCGATTGCCCCTTCGGAGGCAGGACAGCCGTAATGGTAAAATGATTTGTTTCATCTCCACTAGTATAATCGTAATCGAAAATAATTGTTTCGAACAGGGTTTCCTGGTCCGGATCCATTATCACGAATGACCTCCCGCTATAAAAAGTGTCTATTTCTCGGATTATCTCGCCACTTGAGCTTAAGTACACTTGCTTGATGGCGTGACGAGGAATCGCATTTTTGTTAGGATTGGAAAACTCATTGTATCCACGAAAACGCATTACTTCCCAACCTTCTGCCAAAAGAGGGATCCCTCTTTTCGCACGTTCTGGGTTGTGCCCTCGGCCGTATAGCGGTTGACCCTTTGAACATCCTGTCATTGTCATAATGGCAAATGTCACGAGCAAAGAAAGTAATAGAATTATAACGTCAGTTCGTTTTCTCAATGTTAACTCCAAGTTTGCATAGTATTCCCTTTGACCGCAACACCCATGCCGTCTCGATCGTGGAAGATTTTATCAATATGTCGCGCCTGACGGCGCTTGGTTTCAGGGGTTACGAATCCGGTTGGCCCTGCTGGGGGGAGAATGGAAGTTGGGGTCGGGATGGCAGGGTTTTCGTCCATCCGAAGTGGTGGGAGGAGAGCATCGCTGGCTCGGCGGGGGCCTCGCCCCACCGGAGAGGTTAGTTCCAAGGCCGGCGGGAGCCTCGCCCCACCGGAGGGGTTAGTTCCAAGGCTCGGCGGGAGCTTCGTCCACCGAGAGGTTGGTTCCAAGGTTCGGCAGGAGCCTGCAAAAATTTTTAAGTGGTTCGTTGAAGAGGAGAGTCGGGGTGGGGCGGCGGTTGCTCTAACCATGTCGCTCCTACGGAGCTGGGGGATTTGGGCATAATTCGTGGTGCTACAATACGTCGCGCCTGATGGCGCTTGGATGCAGGGTTTATTGCAAAAGGACCTTACTTTTTGCCCGCAAAATTTTCCCGGAGCCAATCGACCACATGGCCCAACATCGCGCCGGTATGTTCACCCGAAAAGACATGTCCGCATCCATCCATTTCAATGATTGTCTTAGGCTGGTTTGCCTTTACGAAAATGTCGCGGGATTCCTGGATGGGCACGACATCGTCAGCGCTGCCGTGCACGATCAACCATGGGACTCGAATTTCCGGCGCGCACCCCACCACGGAATCGATTTGCCGCATGTCGTCCATGTATTTTTGCGAGAGGGGGCAATTCGGGTCATCCCACATGAAACCTTCACCCGGCCTAACCTGACCAAATTCGCGTTGGGCAAATGCCTCGGTGAACACCATGCCGGCGAGGGAGACGAGGGCTGCGATTCTTTTGTCTCGCGCTGCGCGGATCACACCCACCGCGCCGCCCATGCTGTGGCCGACATACGCGATGCGGCGGTCGGACAAGACATCGAAAACGGATCCCAAATCCTCGACTTCCTTGCTGATGGTCGAATTGCGGAAGTCACCTTCTGAAGCGCCATTGCCACTGAATGAAAACCGAAGGGCGGAAATTCCGGCGCGCGCGAGTCCTTCCGCCAATGCGACTACAAACGGGCGGTCTTTATTGCCGGTGACTCCATGGCCGAGCACGACAATATCGGCAGACTCATTCGATGCGGGATGATAAGTAAAGTCGAGGCGTTCCCCCTGAGCATTTCGGATTTCTTTGACCATAACCTTGTTTTGCAAGCGGACGTCCCCGGTTGCAACTCCATCGGAAAAGAAGCGTGCCGCTTTGGCAAGAACGAAAATCTTTCCGGAGCTATTCCGCCTCGGTACTCTTCATCTGTTTATCCAACTCCGCGTGCACGAGTTGTTTCTTCCCGCCCGGCCAAATGATTTCGAGTTGATCTATTTTTGAGCCGTTGCCCAGGCCGATGGTGACTGGTAATTCGGATTGCGAAAGGTAACTGCGCGTTGGGGTGACGTTCCTCCAAATTTCCTTTCCATCGATTCGCGCATGAACCCATGCGCCGATGGCGTCGCGGTTTGATTTGGTCCCGATCAGTTTTAAACGAATGAAATGGTGTCCCAAATTTTGATCGTTTCTTAACAGCAGAGGCGCGCCACCATTTTGGGTGAGGATTACATCGAGGTCACCATCGCCATCGATATCGGCGTAAGCGGAGCCGCGGCCGACGATTGGCTCGAACAAATCGCTGCCCATTTGAGAGGAAGTTTCAGGGGCGAAGGAACCGCTCGGAGTTGGACCTGAGTTCCAGAAGATTTGCGCGGGTTGGCGGTACTGCTGGCTTTTTTGGATTTTGCTGATTTCCTGCTCCAGATGTCCATTTGCGCTCAATAAATCGAGCCGTCCATCCAAATCCAAATCGAAAAAGAATATTCCGAATTTCAAGGGGAGACGGCTGGGCGCCCCAATTCCTTCGGTCAAAGCTTCATCGGTGAATAAGATGGAGGAAGCCGCCGGTTGCGAAACATAAAGGGCAGTCATTTCATTCGCGAAATTGCCAATGGCAACGCCCAGAGCCCCATCGTCTCGATATCGGGCGGCGTCAATGCCCATTGCGCCGCGAGTTGCTCCGAAGCTATCGAAGGCAATTCCTGAGGCTGCCCCAATCTCTTTGAACGTGCCATCGCGCTGGTTTTGGAAAAGTAAATTTGGAACGGTATCATTCGCCACGATCAGGTCGAGGTAGCCATCGTTATCGATATCAATCGCAGTTACCCCGAGCGTTTTGGCGGCGGGAACGCCGGTGGCGGGATTTTTTACTTCGATTCCGGAGACTTTGGAGATATCGGTGAATTTTCCATTCCCATCATTGCGGTAGAGATAGGGATAGGTTCCTTCGAAATCCTTTGGCTGGCCGTAAGCGCGTCCGATTCCGACGAGAGTCCATCCGACTTTGGAATCAATCTCGGGCGACCATCGAACATAATTTCCGACGAACAGATCAAGG
>JBQCGE010000500.1:0-4639 GCA_051955955.1 Verrucomicrobiota bacterium | reverse complement strand
ATGCTTACGCCGCGGCCATTCGCGAGCGTTACCGCTTTTTTAGTTATGGCGATGCCATGCTGATTTTATAAAACTGGCTTCATGCTTTACGACACGCACGCGCACCTCGATTTTGAAGATTTCGATCACGATCTCTCCCAGGTGATCGAACGCGCAAATAACGCCGGTGTCACTCGCATCATTACCATCGGCACAACACTCGAAAGCAGCCGGAAGGCAATCGCAATCGCGGAAAAATATCCCTCCGTCTACGCCGCCATAGGCTGGCATCCATCCTATGTCTCCTCTGCTCCGCTCGAAATTCCCGATGAATTCGTCCAAATGACTCGCCACGAAAAAGTCGTTGGCCTCGGCGAAATGGGTCTGGATTACACCCGCCCGCCCGAAGGTAACCCGGACGAAATCGAACAATGGAAAACCCGGCAGAAAAACCTCTTCACCGCCCAGCTCAAACTCGCCGCAGAAGCACACCTCAACGTCATCATTCACCAACGTGACGCTTTCAACGATACGCTTCAGATTCTCAAACCGTTCACTCCCCAACTCCGCGCCGTCTTCCACTGCTTTGTCGGCACTCCCGCGGAACAGTCAGCCGTTGCTTCGCTCGGTTCAATCGTCAGCTTCACCGGCATCGCGACGTTCAAAAACGCCGCCACTGTTCGTGAAACCGTTCAAGCTGTCCCGCTCGATGGCTTCATGCTCGAAACCGATTGCCCATTCCTCGCCCCTCCCCCCTATCGCGGTAAACGCTGCGAACCCGCCTACGTCCGCGAAACCGCCCAATTCATCGCCTCGCAAAAGAACATGGCCCTTGAAGAACTCGCCGCCGCTACCTCTCAAACCGCCCGCAACTTCTTCCGCAATCTCTCCTGAGCCCACCGTGACTCAACCGATTTAGGACAAAGGATGGATTTTTCCGCTCAAATTCCATAACCTCATTCAATCTATGCAACCTCACGTTGTTTTACCCGCCAATGCCCCTAAGCCAGTGGGCCCATACAGCCACGCCGTCCGCGTAGGAGATTTCCTATTCTCTTCCGGCCAGATTCCACTGAATTCCGAAGGAACTCTCGTTCCCGGCGGCATCGAAGAACAGACCCGCCAGGTTCTCCAAAATATCCTCACGATTTTAAAAGATCAGGGTCTGAACGCTTCCAATGTGGTGAAAACCACCGTCTTCATGACCGACCTTGGCGAATTCGCAGCTATGAATAAAGTCTATGGCGAGTTCTTTCAATCGAACCCGCCCGCCCGTTCCACCGTTCAGGTCGGCGCTCTCCCAAAAGCCGCCAGGGTCGAGATTGAATTCATCGCCTGCTATAGCACACCTTGATTCAAGCAATCCTCCCATGAAAAACGGCCAGATTTTCGATCTTGCACATCGGCCATCCGCCAAAAAATGCCTGCAAACGCCTCTCCAAATTTGCAATTGGCCCTCCATGAAGTAAGAGGAAATCTGGATTTTCGAAGTTTCTATGATGAATTTGAACGAAATCATTGGTTTTATGCCTCCAGCGCTCGCCAATGAAATTTTAGACGACGTATTTGCCGCTGATAAACCTCTCTACAAAACCATCAGCGCAGAGGTCGCCTCTGTGCTTAAGCTCCGCCCCATATTCTTCGAACAAAAACCGCGCGCGGAACGCAACAAAGTCATCCTGGATGTCCTCACCCGTCCTAAAATGCAGCCCAGCGCCGCTACATTGCTCCGCGGTTGGCTCGTGAAATCGGAAAGCCAGATGCTCACCGATTTCCTTAACGCCCTCGACATTCCAAACAAGAACGGTGTCGTTGAAGATTTCCCGGAAACCATGGATCCCGATAAGCTCAACAAGGCTATCGATCAACTGCTCGAAAAATATCCGCCTGAAAAAGTTACCGTTTACCTGAGCTCCTTTAGCGCAATGAATGATGAACCATGGGAGGCCTTGACCGCGCGCCTGAACGAAGACAAGCGCCTGCAATTAATCTGACCTTGGTTTAAATTCTCGCGCCGTTTTCAGGCACGACCAAAAATTCCGGCGGAGCAACCAAATTCTCCGCCGCTTTCATTTAAACCACTGCCGGTGTGCTTAACCGCCCCGCCAGAACCTTCTGTGTCGGTATATACGTCCGCCCAAATTCCTCTCGAAATTCCTTAAACGTCCCCGCTCCAATGTGATGCCGGATATCCGCCATCACTTTCAGATACATGTGGCTGTTGTGCACGCTCAACATTCGCAACCCGAGAATTTCATCCACATTGAGCAAATGCCGTAAATACGCCCGCGTGAAATTCTTGCACGCATAGCATTCGCAACCTTCCTCAATCGGGCGAAAATCAGATTTATTAAAACCAGCCTTGATGCTGACCGTCCCCTTATAGGTGAAGGCCGTCCCGTTCCGCGCCACACGCGTCGGCAAAACGCAATCGAACATATCCACACCTCGCGCAACCAACTCGACCATTTGCGCCGGCGTTCCCAATCCCATCGCGTATCTTGGTTTCTCCTTCGGTAAAAACGGCTCAGCCAATTCCACCGCCCGCATCATTTCCGGTTCCGGTTCACCCACGCTCACCCCTCCAATAGCGTATCCGTCGAAATCCATGCTCACCAACTCCCGTGCGCATCGCTCCCGTAATTGGGCATCCACTCCCCCCTGTGCAATCCCAAACACAAATTGCCCCTCCGCTCTCGGTTGTTCCCGGCAAACTTTTGCCCATTGAATAGTCCGCTCCACCGCCGCCCGCGCATCTTCAGCCGAGCAGTTGTGCGCCGGGCATTCATCAAAAATCATCGCGATGTCCGAACCCAATATCCGCTGCACTTCCATCGCTTCGCGCGGCCCCAGGAACAAGAGAGAACCATCCAGATGCGACCGGAATTGAACCCCGTGTGATTGAATTTTTCGAATTTTTGCCAGGCTGAAGACTTGAAAACCGCCGCTGTCAGTCAGGATTGGCAGACTCCAGTTCATGAACCGGTGCAACCCGCCAGCAGCTTGAATGATTTCTAACCCAGGCCGGATGCTCAGGTGGTACGTGTTCCCCAGGATGATCTGGGTTCCCATTTCCAGCAGCTCGCGCGGATCCAGTGCCTTCACACTCGCCTGCGTCCCCACCGGCATGAATACCGGCGTCTCGATCACCCCCCGTGTCGTGGTGATTCGTCCTAGCCGCGCCTTGCTGCTCTCATCCGTCTTTCGTAGCTCAAAAAATCCCATCGCGGCTGAATCTACCACGCCCCGGCCCTCCCGCCACCGCATCCTGCCGAAACCATTCACTAATCCTTAAGCAGGGATGCGGGGCTCGCTGAGGCTTATTGAATCGCCAGCGTCTTCGGCCCAATCGCTTTCTCCAGCGCTTCAATCGTGAGTTGCGGATCCTGCTTCAACCCATTGATTTGCTTCACGATTTCTCCGCCGGCATTCAATACCGTGATCACGTTCGAATGCGCGAATTGCCCGCGAACATCCTTCTTAAACTTCACTCCCAGCAACGCCGTTAGCTCCAGCACATCATCGCTCTCGCCCCGGAGCAAATTCCAATCCGCTCCCAACTCCAGCCGTTTCCGGAAACTCGCCAGCGCCTCAGCCGTGTCCCGCTCGCTGTCGAAGGACACAAGTGTAAATCCCACCTTGCCGCGCAGGTTCTCCGGCAGTTTCGCTTCAATTTCTTTCAAATCATGGACCAGGATTGGGCAGGCAAATTCGCACGATGCAAAAAACATTACCACCACCTGCGGCTTCCCTTTCAACGCGCTAAGGTGGATCGATTTCCCGCTATCGGTCGTCCATTTGCTCTCTGTCTGATAGATCGATTTGTCCGGCAGCGCAGCCGCGCTCGTTTCTCCCTCCGTCGCCGATTCCACGCAGCATTTTGCCTTCGCTTTATGTGCGTGTTCCACATCCGCCCGCGCCACCGTCGCCGCTATCAGGATCGCCACCGTCCATTGAATCATTTGCTTCATAATTTTTATCTCCAACAGTAAATCCTCAATTCGTGCTCACATTTTTAGCGCAGCGGAATCCCAGGTTGTGAACCGTATAGTTCGCCTGCAAACTGCTTCGAAATGCATACCGCATGAACGCCGGGTAATTGCTCCGATCCTTCGCATCCTGCGAACCACCTGCGCAAAACAAATTTCGTTCTAATCCGCTATCCGCCCGCGATTCCCCCGTCACCAGCGAATTATTAAAATCCGCCACCCACTCCCACGCGAGCCCATGCATGTCATAAAGTCCGTAAAGGTTCGGCTTGCCCCGCCCAACCTCCGGCATAACCGTGTATGCCGGGCTGGTCAGCCACTTCAACAACTCCGCTTTGAACGCAGGATCATTCTCTCCATCGGGCCGCGTCTCGCTCGCGTTCGCCGCATATTCCCATTCCGTGGTGGTCGGCAGTCGTTTTCCTTTCCACGACGCGAAGGCACGCGCCGCGAACCACGAAACATTCACCACTGGGCTTTTCTCCGGTGCAGTCGTTCCCAACTCAAGATCGCCGCTCCAATGCTTCAGATAGTTTGCATCCGCAAACAACTCCTTCACATTCGAGCGGCGCCATTTTGGGTTGGCGGTGACAAACTCGAGGTACTCTCCATTACTCACCGGAAATTGATCGAGGTAAAACGCCTTCACCTCGATTTGGGTTGGCTCCTGC
>JBQCGE010000499.1:0-5219 GCA_051955955.1 Verrucomicrobiota bacterium | reverse complement strand
AACTGCGGCAAGTTGCATCCGGGCGAAAAGCCGACCACCACGTTTTACCGCGTGGGTGCGGATGGCGCTCTCGGTGACGTAGTGGTTTACGTAAAGGAAGGACTGACTGGGAAAACTTTCCCAGTGCCAGAAAAACCCGGCATGCTTGACCAGGAGGGCTGTGAGTACGTTCCTTATGTCTCCGGTCTGCAAACCAACCAGAAATTACTGGTGAAAAATTCCGACCCTGTGCTCCACAACGTGCACGTGATGCCGGCTGTGGCGGGGAACAAGGAATCCAACCAGGCGCAATTGCCAAAAGGCAAGGATTTGACATTCAGTTTTCCGAAGGAAGAAATGTTCCTGAAGTTCAAGTGTGATGTGCATCCGTGGATGTTCTCATACGTGAGTGTTTTCGATCATCCGTACTACTCCGTGAGCGAGAAGGATGGCACGTTCAAGATCGCGAATTTGCCTGCTGGCAAATACACGATTGAAGCGATGCACCGCAAAGCGGGCAAGCAAACGCAGGAAGTCACGGTTGATGCGACCGGCGCGAAGGAAGTGAACTTCTCCTTTGACGCGAAATAAGCTGAACTAAGCAGGCGATTTCCGCTGCGGTGATGAAGCCGCAGCGGTTCTGCTTTTTAGCTTCATGATTTGTTCCACAACGCTGGAAATTGAGACGATCAACAACTACTCCCTGGCTGGCGAGGTTTGCGGCTCTAACCGCACTGGCCACGATTGCCTTGATTGGGATTGGCGGGTTGGTAACAAGCCATGGTGCGGGAATGGCGGTGCCGGACTGGCCGACTACTTACGGCTACAATATGTTCGCCTTCCCGATTTCAAAATGGGTGGGGGGAATTTTTTATGAGCATAGCCATCGTTTGGTGGCCTCAGGTGTTGGAATGCTCACCACGATTCTTGCGGTCTGGCTTTGGCTGAAGGAGGAACGACGCTGGCTGCGCTGGCTGGGGGTGATCGCCTTTTTTGCAGTGACTTTGCAGGGTGTTTTGGGCGGATTGCGAGTGACTTTGATTAAACAGGAGCTTGGGATTTTTCATGCCACTTTGGCGCAGCTTTTTCTTCTGTTGCTATGGTCCATAGCATTTTTTCTTAGCCCCCTCTGGCCGAAATTATTGAAGCAGGGCGGCAAAATTAATTTTCACCCATGGCTCCGGCCAATGTTGATTGGCACGACTGTGCTGATCCTGTTGCAGTTGATCTTCGGAGCCACTATGCGGCATCAACATGCTGGACTGGCAGTACCGGATTTTCCGCTCGCGTATGGGAAACTTTGGCCACCCACCAATCCGCATTTTATCGACCAGGTGAACCGTGCGCGAATTGATACGCGCGATTTCGAACCAATTACCGCGTGGCAGATTTACCTGCACATGGCACACAGGATTACTGCACTTGCGATAGTGATTGCTGTGATTGGATGCACGGTCCTGGCGCGCAAAGGAGAGCGGAACCGGTTGATTTTTAACGGCATTAATTTATGGCTCGCCTTGATTTTATTACAGGCTGGCCTGGGAGCGTTTACAGTGCTGACGAACAAGGCCGCTGATGTCGCTACTTTACACGTGCTCTGTGGCGCGTTCAGCCTGGTTTGGGGTGGGCTTCTATCGATCGCTGCAGCTTCTCTTGCATATCGCGAGAAATTTGTTCAAGAATGCACGGTGCCAGCAAACGCGCGCACCAATGCGCCAGCCTATAGCCGATGAAAGCCACCGCGCCCACTATAACCCCAGCATCAACGACCCATGAACGTTCCATGGCGGGGATGGTTTGCGACCTGGTGAAGGCGCGGTTGACCTCGCTGGTATTGCTTACCACCTTAGTGGGATTTTACAGCGGATCGAGTTCTCCTGTGGATATCGCAACCATGATTCATGCAATGCTGGGGACAGCATTGGTTGCATGCGGCGCTTCGGCACTGAATCAATTACTGGCGCGGTAATTTGATGCGCGGAGGCGTCGGACAGAAAAGCGGCCGCTCCCATCCGGCAGGATGAGCCCTGACGCCGTTTTGATCATCGGCGTGGGATTATCAGCGGCGGGGCTGATTTATTTAGCGCTGGGAGTGAATCTGCTCACCAGCTTTCTGGGCGCGATTACCCTTGCGAGTTACGTTTTCGTTTATACGCCTCTGAAGCGGAAAACGACCTTGAACACTGTCATCGGTGCGATTCCGGGCGCACTCCCGCCCTTGATGGGGTGGACGGCCGCGCGTGAAGAAATCTCGATCGGAGGATGGTCGCTTTTTGCGATTTTGTTTTTATGGCAGTTGCCGCATTTCATGGCGATTGCATGGCTTTACCGGGAGGACTATGCGCGGGGAGGTTATGCGATGCTGCCGGTGTTGGATGAAGAAGGACGTCGGACCGGTTCGGTGGCGATCAGTTATGCCCTTGGGTTGATACCGATCAGCATGTGTCCTTCATTATTCGGAATTTCAGGGATCATCTATTTCATGGGAGCGTTCCTGCTGGGTGTAGGATTCCTTTACTGTGCGATACAATTTGCCCGGAAAATGAGCGAGCAAAAAGCGCGTTTGCTCTTTTTCGCATCGATTATTTATCTCCCATTATTATTGGGATTACTGGTTTTGGATAAAGTGAAATAACGCGAGGGAATACTTGACACCGATGAGGACGAGCCTTTTACTTGCCCGCCTTAAATTTTGACGGTTCGTGTTTCAGATCGCAAAGAAGATTAGATAAAATGGAGCATTCGACACATACACATCACGCCGGAGCTCATGGTGATCATCATCACGAGGAACTTGGATTCTGGCGCAAGTACATCTTTTCGACCGACCACAAGGTCATCGGAATTCAGTACGGAATCACTTCGCTGCTCTTTTTGCTTTTCGGATTTGGGCTGATGATGGCCATGCGGTGGCAATTGGCATATCCGGGACACCGAATTCCGTTTGTGGGTGGCTTGCTGCAAGCGGTAATGGGCGAGGGGTTGGCCCCGAACGGCGTCATGAGTTCTGACCTTTACAATATGTTCGGTGCGATGCACGGCACGATCATGATCTTCCTCGGGGTTGTTCCGCTCGCCTTCGCGGCATTTGGGAATTACGTGGTGCCGCTCCAAATCGGTGCACCGGATATGGCTTTCCCTCGCATCAACATGGCGAGCTACTGGGTTTATTTCGTTGGCGGTGTCATCATGTTGGTTAGCTTCGTGATTCCCGGGGGGCCTGCTCAAGCAGGCTGGACCTCGTATTCACCGCTTGCGACGATCGTCCCAACCGACGGCCAGGTTTACTGGGTTATCGGCATGGTGTTCCTGATCACTTCCTCACTGCTTGGCGCGGTGAACTTCCTGGCCACGATTATTCAATTGCGGGCTCCCGGTATGACCTGGATGCGGTTGCCGTTCTTCGTCTGGGCGCAGTTTGTGACCGGGTTTCTGTTGCTGTTGGCCTTCCCTCCGCTTGAAGCCGCTGGTTTCATGCAGTTCATGGACAAAGTTTTTGGGACCAGCTTCTTCCTGCCAACCGGGCTGATGGTTTCGGGCAAGGTGGCGGCAATCAGCGGTGGGGGCAGTCCGTTGCTTTGGCAGCATCTGTTCTGGTTTCTTGCCCATCCGGAAGTTTACGTCCTTGTGTTACCGGCGATGGGAATTGTGGCCGAAGTTATTACCAACAACATCCGCAAGCCGCTCTGGGGTTATAAGGCCTTGGTTTACTCCGTGCTCACTCTTGGTTTTCTGTCGTTCATTGTCTGGGCACACCACATGTATCTGACCGGCATGGGAACGGCGATCAGCACGTTCTTCCAAACGACCACGATCATCATTTCGATTCCTTCAGTCATTATCTTAACCGTCTTGTTCATCTCGCTTTGGGGTGGATCGATTCGGTTCAATACGCAGATGCTGTTCTGCCTCGCGTTTTTGGTGATGTTCGGTATTGGCGGATTAACGGGGCTGCCACTTGGGTTCAGCTACGCGGATCTGTACCTGCACGATACTTATTACGTCATCGCGCACTTCCATTATCTGGTTGCGCCTGGAACGATCTTTGCGCTCTTCGCGGGGATTTATTACTGGTATCCGAAGATGACGGGGCGTTACATGAGCGATTTCTGGGGCAAGGTGCATTTCTGGACCTCCCTGATTTTCATGAACCTGATTTTTCAGCCAATGTTCGCGCAAGGCATGGCAGGCATGATTCGCCGTATGTATGACGGTGGCGTCAATTATTCTGCAGCGACCAACATCGGTGCAAACGGCGCTCTCAGTGATGCTATTATTGCTTCGAACCGGACGATTTCAATCGCGGCATGGATGCTCGCTCTAGCCCAGATTCCATTCATCATCAATGTTTTCTGGAGCATCAAGCGTGGCAAACCGGTGACCTCGGATAATCCCTGGGATTCAACCACCCTTGAGTGGCAGACGCCCACACCTCCGCCTCACGGTAATTTTGCTGAAGTGCCGGTGGTTTATCGCGGGCCTTACGAATATAGCGTGCCTGGGGCTCCTCAGGATTTCACGCCGCAAAACCTGCCTGAAGTGGCTGCGAAGAAAGCTTAAGTCAAATGGACATTCCATACACAACAACGCCCCGTGAAGATACGGGACTATACAACGCTAAAGTTGGAATCTGGCTGTTCCTGGCATCCGAAGTGATGCTGTTCGGTGCGCTCTTCTCCGCTTACATCCTCTTGCGGGTCGGAGCTGCCCCGGGCACATGGCCCCATGGGTTGCTGAATGTGCCCCTTGGAACGATTAACACCCTGGTACTGATTTGCTCATCAGTGACGGTGGTGCTTGGTTGGTCAGCACTGAAGATGAACCGTTTTGATCGCTATCGCGTTTACCAGTCGATTACGGTCATTTGCGCTTTTCTGTTCCTGGGGATCAAGAGCTTCGAATATCGCGACAAGTTCATGCACTATGAAATCATCAAAAAGGATGGTGAAGTAGTGGATGGGCATTTACTTGAGAAAACCAAGGACTACTACATTATTCATCCGTTGCCGAAAGCAACGAAAGCTTCCATGGAAGCTCATCACGGGAGTTCTGGTGCAGCGGCGGAAGCTGAGCACGGGACGGCTTCGAACGAACATGCTGGAGCGGGGGAGCACAAGGAAGAGCATGTTAAAATCATGGTTTCCGATATCGCCCGCGCTCAAAATTATGGTCCATGGCACAATACCTACATGGCCATTTATTTCACGCTCACGGGCCTGCATGCTTTGCACGTGTTGGGT
>JBQCGE010000498.1:0-5649 GCA_051955955.1 Verrucomicrobiota bacterium | reverse complement strand
AACGGCAGGATGTGGATCGCCCGGCAGATCAGTTAAAGAACAGTATCCGTTCCAAAGCGCCATTCAAAATCGGCCAGCGGAACAAAGGTGAAAATGTCGAGCGTGCCGGAGTTCAGGATGTGCGGATTTACGGACGCGCTTTGAGTGCAGAGGAAATTCTGGCAATTAAGAATCAACCGCGCCTGGCGTGGCTCGTTTCCAAAGGCACTGAAAAACGGAACGAAGATGAACAGAAGGCGCTCTATGATGGGTATTTGACCGGATATGATGCCGAGTACATCGCAGCCTCCGCCGCGCTTGCGTCGCTGGAAACGGAGGAACGCCAGATTAAAATGCGCGGTACGGTCGCCCACATTATGAATGAGCGAGCGGGTGAACCTACGGCTTACCTGCTCTTTCGCGGTGAATACGATAAGCGCCGGGACAAGGTCGTTGCCGGAACGCCCAAGGTGCTTCCAGCCATGCCATCAGGCTACCCGAAAAACCGTCTTGGTTTCGCGAAATGGTTATTGCTTCCTGAAAATCCGTTGACTGCGCGTGTGACGGTGAATCGGTTTTGGCAGGAAATATTCGGGACAGGAATTGTGCGAACTACGGGAGATTTCGGCGTGAGTGGTGAGCTTCCAATCAACCAGGAATTACTCGATTGGATGGCTGTCGATTTTCGCGAGCACAATTGGGATGTGAAACGTTATTTCAAAATGCTCGTCATGTCCGCGGCATACCGGCAGTCACCCGTCACCACCCCGGACAAGCTCTCCAAAGATCCTGACAATCGGCTGCTCTCGCGCGGTCCCCGTTTTCGGATGGATGCAGAAATGGTGCGAGATTATGCACTCGCAGCGAGCGGGTTGCTTTCGCAGAAAATCGGGGGCCCCAGCGTGAGGCCTTATCAACCGGATGGCGTTTGGGAAATGGTTGCCATGCCCGAGAGCAATACGCGCAACTACGAGCGGGATGAAGGAGAAAAGCTGTATCGCCGCAGCATGTACACTTTCTGGAAACGCGCCGCACCTCCCGCCAGCATGGAAATCTTCAACGCGCCTTCGCGCGAGACCTGCACCGTTCGGCGTGAGAGGACGAATACACCGCTTCAGGCTTTAGCAACGATGAACGATCCACAATTCGTTGAAGCCGCACGTTACCTGGCGGAACGCTCCTTAACGGAAGGGGGCAAGTCGGAGGAAGATCGGCTGAATTTTATTTCGGAACGGCTGCTCGCCCGTCCTCTCCGGGAGGATGAGCGAAAGGTGGTCATGTCAGTATTGAAAGATTTGATCACGCATTATTCCGAAGCCCCGGAAGAAGCAAAAAAGCTCGTTGAAGTTGGTGAATCAAAACCCAATGAACAGCTTGAGCCAACCACCGTGGCTGCCTACACCATGGTTGTGAACCAGTTAATGAACCTGGATGAAGTGCTGAATAAATAAGCTTATGAGCCTTTTTGAAGATTACGTAAAATTTGAAACACGCCGACAGTTTTTGAGGAAAGGGGCAAGTTTCATGGGCACCGCTGCTCTGGCGTCACTAGCGCGCGGAGTTTTCGGCGGCCGTAGCGCTTTTGCTGCGGGTTCGAAGGAATTTGTTCCCCCCCATTTTGCACCCAAGGCCAAGCAGGTTATTTACCTTCACATGGTCGGCGGCCCGCCGCAGATGGACCTCTACGATTACAAACCGGTGATGCGGGAGTATTACGATAAGGATTTGCCGGAATCGGTCCGCATGGGACAGCGGCTCACGACGATGACTTCGGGTCAATCCCGTTTTCCCATTGCCCCATCCAAGTATAATTTTGCCCAATATGGGAATTCGGGAATGTGGGTGAGCGAGTTGCTCCCTTACACAGCGAAGATGGTGGACGACATGTGCTTTATCCGATCGATGCACACGGAGGCGATTAATCACGAACCGGCCATTTGTTACATGCAAACGGGCAACCAGATTACCGGTCGGCCATGTCTTGGTTCCTGGGTTTCGTACGGACTCGGCAGCCTGAATGAAAACCTGCCCACATTCGTTGTGCTTGTGGCCAAGCCGACCAATACAGAGCAACTCCAGGCGATCTCTGCCCGTCTTTGGTCCTCCGGCTATCTGCCGGGGATTCATTCCGGCGTTTCATTCCGCGCCGGAGGGGAACCAATTTTATTTATCAACAATCCGCCTGGGGTGGATTCGAAAGCTCGGCGCACAGCGCTGGACGGGCTGCGGGAGTTAAATGAAATGAATTATAAACTGGTGGGCGATCCGGAAACACATACCCGCATCCAGCAGTATGAAATGGCGTTCCGAATGCAGTCCAGCGTCCCTGACCTGACCGATACATCCAACGAGCCGGAATCGACTTACAAGCTTTATGGCGACGAAGCAAAAAAGCCGGGCACCTTTGCTCAAACGGCGCTGCTTGCCCGTAGGATGGTCGAGCGGGGCGTCCGATTCGTGCAGGTTTATCACAACAACTGGGACACGCACTCAAACGTTTCCGGTCGCCTCCCCAGCCAATGTAAGGATGTGGATCAGCCTTGTTACGCTTTGATCCAGGATTTGAAAGCGCGCGGCCTGCTGGATAGCACACTGGTGATTTGGGGTGGGGAATTCGGGCGCACCATTTATTCACAGGGCGGGCTTTCCAAGGATAATTATGGCCGGGATCATCATCCACGCTGCTTCACGATGTGGATGGCGGGCGGCGGCTCGCGGCCAGGGACGGTCTATGGCGAAACAGATGACTTCTCCTACAACATTGTGCGCGACCCCGTTCACATCCATGATTTCCACGCGACCGTGCTTCGCCTATTGGGCATGGATCACGAACGGTTCACCTTCAAATACCAGGGGCTGGAGCAAAAATTAACCGGTGTGGAAGGCGCGGAAGTGGTGAATGGCTTGATCGCTTGATGTTTGAACGCGCGGCTATTTGGAGTGACGAGCTTCCAACATTCGCTCAATCCGCCGATCCGGTATCAGCCACATAAAAGCGACGAATACATAAATCGCCGTGCCGATCCATGGGTTGATGAATGAAAGCGGAATAGCCGCGAGGTAGAGCACGGGCGATATTTTCCCCTTCCAGTCGCGTCCAACCGCTTTGGCCAGCAACGAGTCACGACCCTGCTTGACGATGATGGTGCGCTGCAGAATCGAGTAGGCGATTGCCGCCATCAGAAGCACGCATCCATAAAGAGCGGTGGGTGTAGCCGCGACGTGGTTTTCGCCAATCCACGCCGTCGCGAACGGAAAGAGCGACAGCCAGAACAACAGGTGCAAATTCGCCCACAACATTGCCCCGTTCACCTCTTGCACCGTATGCAGCATGTGGTGGTGATTGTTCCAGTAAATCGCCACGTAAATGAAGCTGAGCACATAGCTCAGGAAAACGGGCACAAGCGGCTTTAAATCCTGCAACTCAGGGCCATGCGGTGCTTTCAATTCCAACACCATGATCGTGATGATGATCGCGAGCACGCCATCACTAAACGCTTCCAGCCGGTTTTTGCTCATTCGGATTTCGTTCGGCACGATTTCGAACTAAACACATCGCAAGGAACGAGCAAAGACAACTTTATCAGTCCCAGCTCCATCACGACCCAAACAATTTTTTGATCCATGAACGCTGCGGTTTTGGTTCGGCCGCGATTGAGCGGTTGAGTCGTTCCGCGACTTCGGCGGGACCAGGGTTTTGGTCTGAATCATGCCGCAGCAGGTCTTCAACCGTGTTAAATTCCATTCCAGCAGTTTCCTGTTCCTGTTTTTGGCTGCTGTTCAGTTCTTCTTCGAGCTGCTCTTTCTGGTGTAACTTGGAAAATTCGGGGTTCATTTCGTTTCGTGGGTTGTGGGTGTGTGGCTCTGGTAATTGGGTGGGTCAGGCGGATTTCTTGAAAATGGCGGCAAATAATTTCCGGGCACGATGCAATTTACCACGAACAGCATCGGCGGATTGCTCGGTGAGCTGCCCGATTTCCTCGTAGCTCATTTCCTGGTCGGCCACCAGCAGGAGCAACAGCCGGTATTCATCGGGAATTTTATCGAGGGTTTTTTGGATTCGTTCTCCAAGCTCTTTTGTTTCGAGAACACGCAATGGATCGTCAGCCACTGAGCCCGCCGTTTCCCAGACTGCATCATCGGCATTGCTGAACATGTGCCGGGAATGCCAACTTTGTTGCAGGTTTTGGCAGTGATTGATAGTTATGCGGTAAAGCCAGGTGCGAACACCGGCATCGCCTCGGAAGGAATCCATCTTCCGATAAGCCTTGAGGAAAACATCATGTGTGGCGTCCTGCGCCTGAGTGGGGTCGCCCAGCAGCCGCAATGCGAGGTAATAAATGCACTGCGAATGGTCTTCGTAAACTTTGCCAAATTCACCTGAAACCCAGTTCGGCCTTGGGACTTCCGCCGTTTTTTGATCCAGTGGCATAGGCGCGGGATGCATTGATATTTGGACATGCGCCCGTTTCGGCTGTCACGAAAAATCGTGAAATTCGCCTGAAAGTAATTAACGTCCACCCGGAGCTGGATGAAGTTTTGTCTCAACCTGAAATCTCGCCATTCCCTCGCAATCGCGAGTGCCATCTGCCTCACGTTGGCATTGTTGTGGTTCGGATCGGCTGTTTCGGCGGGAAGATTTCAATCCTTTGATGACGCCGTCCTGAAACAAATTCGCCAGTTGAATTACCCGTTCGGCTTGCGTGGAACAAGTGCCCTGGCCCAGCTTTTCGTCGTATTCAGTTACATGGGAACTTCCGAATGGTTGTTTGCAGTGAGTGCTATTGCTGCAGCAACATTCCTTTGGCGGGCTCGTTACTGGGAAGCAGCTTTCCTGATTGCCGCGTTGCCGGTTTCCGGAGTGATGATGCGTTCGCTCAAGCTCTTTTATGCGCGCGCCCGGCCCGAGGTCATCGAGCATTTTCAGGTCGCATATGGATTTAGCTACCCCAGCGGACATGCACTCCTTTCAATGGCGGTTTACCTGATCCTGGCCATGCAAATCAGGCGAGAATTAACGAGGCCGATGCTCCGGGGTGCCCTGCTTCTTTTCGCCTTCCTGATCATTTTCGCAGTAGGGGTAAGCCGCGTTTACCTGGGGGTGCATTTCCCCACGGATGTGCTGGCCGGGTGGGCTTTTGGCCTTCTCTTCGCGATCGTCTATTGGAACCTCGGTGAGGCTTTCAGGGCGAAAGCGCCTCAAGTCATTAACCGCGCCCGTTCTTCCTCTATCTCGGCGCGTGGCAAACCGCCTCGCTCAAGTTGAAGATCGTCCTTTAACATCAAGCGATCATAAAACGAGCGGGCGAATTGATTTAATTCGCGACTGGCTTCCGCGGTTTCACGCAATGCGTATAAGTAATCCTCGGCCTTGGCGAAATTCCCAATGCTCTCATAATATTGCATCAGCATTGCATAGGTGGATGGGGGCAGCGTTTCATTCTCTAGCGATTCAACGAACACTTCGATCTTCGGAGTGTATTCAGGCAGGTCAATTAGTCCTTCCCGTTTCAAAAGGTCCAGCACCAGATGCAGTGCTTTCAGGTAGGTCGCCGAGGCACGCCGAGTATCGCCATCCTGCCGTGCCGCGTCGCCGGAGTCCTTCAACAGGGTGGCCAGCATGAATACTTTTGCCCGAACGACAACCGCACTGTCGGTCTCGATCAAACG
>JBQCGE010000497.1:0-8350 GCA_051955955.1 Verrucomicrobiota bacterium | reverse complement strand
GCATCGGCTCGCTCCCAGTTCGCGGACGCGTATGAGCGATTGCAGGTCACGCACACCGCCCGATGCTTTTACCTGGACAGATGAGCTACAGGTCGCGCGCATAAGCTTGATGTCGTGCTCCGTCGCGCCCTGGTAATTATAATTTCCATCCGCTAATTTCACGAAACCGAATCCGGTTGAAGTCTTAACAAAGTCGGCCGCGGCGCTTTCACAAACTTCGCAGAGCTTTTTCTTGAGGTCATCATTGGAAAGGAAATCAGTTTCGAGGATGACTTTGACAAGCGCGCCACGTCCATGAGCTTCGCGTGTTACGCCAAGGATATCCTCTTTCACATACGACCAATCACCGCCAAATGCCCGCCCGAGGTTTAGAACCATGTCGATTTCGGTGGCGCCATCTTTACAGGCCAGTTCGGTTTCGTATCGTTTAACCTCTGATTTATTGCTGCCGTGCGGAAAACCGACCACCGCGCCGACTGCGACTTTGCTGCCGCGCAGTAGTTTTGCCGCGAAAGCTACATCGCAGGGTTTGACGCAGACGCTGGCCACTTCGTATTCACGGGCGAGGGCACAACCCTTTTCCACTTCCCTTTCCGTCAAGGTGGGATGAAGTAGCGAATGGTCGATCATACCGGCCAATTCCGCGTAGGTGTAGCTCATGAAAAGATGATAACAAAACGATTTAGCGTCGGCTCGCAAATTGTTCAGCTTGCGATTGAAGCGCGGGCAGTTTAGAGGGAGAGCCCATTTGAGAGTCATCCAATATTTATTATTTGGGTTGGGAGTGGTGAGCCTTTTCACTCTCCTTTGGCAATGGCTCGCCGGAATGCGCTTTCGCCTGACGCGGTATCCGAATGTGAATACTACGCCGGAAAATGCTGCTTCGAGTAATCCGGCCATATCCATTCTGAAACCGCTTAAGGGAATGGACTCGGAAACGGAAAAGTGCCTCAAGAGCTGGCTCGAACAGGAATACCCTGGTGAGGCAGAAATCTTTTTTGGGCTGGCTTCAGTAAACGATCCCGCCCGGCGTCTGGTTGAGAAACTTCTCGCCGAAAAATCAAAGATTCCTGCTCAGTTTGTGTTGTGCGATCCAATTCTAGGCAGCAATGCAAAAGTCTCTTCACTGTGCCACATGATGAAACAAGCGGGCGGAGAGATCATCATCGTCTCCGATGATGATGTCCTGATTCCACCCAGGTTTCTCGAAAATCTCGTCCGCCATTTCCAGAAATCGAGGGAGATCGGGCTGGTAAATTGCTTCTATTTCTTGAACCCAAAAAATTGGGCGATGCAATTTGAAGCGATTGCCGTGAATGCGGATTTTTGGACGCAGGTGTTGCAGGGATTAATGCTAAAGCCGATGGATTTCGCGTTAGGGGCTGTGATGGCAACCCGCCGTGAAGCGCTCGAAAAAATCGGAGGCTTTGAATACCTGCTCGAATATCTTGCTGACGATTATCAACTCGGGAATCAGATTGCGCGGAGCGGAGCCAAATTAAAAATTGCCTCAATCCCGGTCGAGTGCCGATCCGAACCGCTGAGCGCAAGGCAGGTTTGGAACCACCAACTTCGCTGGGCGCGAACGATACGCGTATGCCAGCCGGTGCCCTATTTCTTTAGCATTATCTCGAATCCAACATTATGGACACTTGCGGCGATGGTATCTGGGGCGCCCGGAGCAAAATGGCTTTTTGCGCTGACGATGCTTGCTCGAACGGGCATGGCGGCGTTCAGCTATCAAAAACTGAGCGGAATGCCGGGGTTGCTGGCTGGATTGCTGGCACCAATAAAAGATCTCCTGGCTGCAATCATCTGGCTGCTTTCCTTCACCGGGAACACAATTTGGTGGCGGGGAACTTTGTTCCGGGTTAACCGAGGCGGGAAACTCACGCGGATTGCGTGAGTATCCCGCTCTAAAAATATTGGAGTGCGATGAATCTCGACTTCAAATCTGTATGACTCGTCGCAGCAATTTTCTGAAGCGTCGTGATTAGGACACGGCGAGCAACGAGACGCGCTCGTTCTGATCATTGCGTGCGATTCCTTGCGCGCGCGGATCGAGTGTTGGGACACCATCAACGAGGAATATATAGCGGTGATGCCCATGTTTCAGCGGCACCTGGGTGGTCCATCCACCATCTGGCTGGCGGACCATTGGGTTCGCATTGGGACTCCAATTGTTAAAATCTCCGATCACGGAAACATGTTTCGCCTCCGGGGCTAAAAACATGAAATTTGTCGGCTTAAGATTTTTGCTGGCCGAATAACGATTTGCACCGCCTAAACTGTATGATCCTGCGTTGTACATCCAACTCCTGCTTTTCTTTTGTATAGATTGACACTGCCCAGCGCACATCCTCACGTGCATGCATCGGGAACTGATTTAATAAAGCAAATCCGATGCCCCGGTTCAAGTAAGGAGGCTAAGTTTTTACGATTATTTTCCCATCGGAAGTTGCCCTGACTTTCAGATTGCGTTTTCTTATTTCAAGAATTGCGCCGCCTCACTCGCCTTGGCTCCTGAATGAACAATTGCCATCAGCGCACGGGTCATCCCGGCGGGATTTGCGTGCTGGATAATGTTTCGTCCATAGACAATTCCCGAAGCGCCCTGTTCAATTAATTTTTGGGTCCGCTCAAGGATTTCCTGGTCTGGGGCTTTGCCCCCGCCGCGAACCAGCACAGGAATGCGCCCGGCGATTTCCACGACTTTGTGATACACGCTCACGTCGTCAGTAGGATCGGCTTTGATGATATCCGCGCCGAGCTCAACCGCCTGGCGAACCAATGGAAGAATTTTATCCAGATCGCCATCCACCATATAACCGCCAGCTTTTTGATTCGGCTGAAAAACGAGAGGTTCAATCATGAGAGGCATACTGTAGCGATCACACTCCGGCTTGATCGCGAGAATATTTTGAATGCATTGATCGGTCACCTCAGGTTGCTCTGGAATTCGAAACAGATTCACCACCACGCAACTTGCATCGAGATTGATCGACTGTTGCACCGGTTGCTCAATCATCCGGCTAAAAAGAGCGCGCGGGAGCGTATTCCCATAAACGTTCGCCACATCGGTGCGAAGAACCAATGCTGGCTTTTCTTTACCAGGAATGCTTTGAAGATAATGCGCCTGACCAACCGTAAGCTGAATAGCATCGGGAGCGGCCTGCACGAGTGTTTTGACCGATTTTTCGAGATTCTCGATTCCCTGGAGAAACCCTCGCTCGTTGAAGAATCCATGATCGATGGCGACATCAAAACAGCGATTGGACTTTGAGTTGAAAAGCCGGTTGATCCGATATTGTTTCATCAGGCGGGGAATTCTGCGTGTAAAATGGCAAATGACAAGGGAGCAATTCAATCCGTAGAGTATCGGCAATGAAAGATACCGTGCGCGGGCTGATTGTATTCGCCGCCGTGCTGATCACGATTGGGTTCTGGGCTCCTTTGAGGGAACAGGCCGAAGCTCGTTTGGATGGTGGAACGAGCAACGATATTTATTTTGGATTATTCCGTTACATGACGCTCCACACGGAGATGAAGGAACCCGATTATCAGATTACAAAAATAGTTTCGCCTTCACGTGTGACCGTGACCGGCCTTGCCACCGTGGGACTCTGGACGGGCATTCTTATTTTTCTCAGAAAAACCAAACCATCACGAGCCAATAGCTCCGAGGCTTAGAAGGCGCAGGTGCGGTTTGCCCAATTCGCGGGATTTCGCGAGGTCAATTTCCAGGTCCAATGACCAATCATTAAACCCTTCAGGGTCAACCAAAGTCTGCCGCACAATCCAGCTCTTGTTATCCTCGGAAGGTTTGATGTAGGTGTGCCGCATGTTGCGCGCTTCAGGATCGAGCAGGATTCGCTCATGCTCCTTTAGATAAGTGAGCAATAGTTGCTCCAGCCTCGGCACGGTCCACTCCTGGCCTTCGGCATCGGCCAACGAGTCCAGGGGCTCAAGTGCCGCCGGGCAATTGCGCATGGCCAATCCACGCAGCATGGAAAAAATATCGGAGCGAATCGCGGTCGTGAAAGCGCGTTTATTCCTCGTGACGTCCTCTGGCTCTCCCGGCGTGCTCCCGGGCCGCACTTCTGAAACTTCACGCGCAATATATTCCGGGTTGCGCAATTTTTCCCATTCGTCCAGCAGACTCGAATCGACCTGCCGGATCATTATTTTGAGCAGGGTTTCGACTTCCTGGACCGGCTCGGTTTTCGCGGCTGTGGGCACGGTATGCTCGAGGACCTTGTAAACGCTCATCAAATGGCGCAATAAAACGCCTTCCACTTTTTGCAGCTCATATTCGCGGATGTAATCGGCAAACGTATAATAATTTTCGAGCATTTCACGAACGATGCTCTTGGGCCGAATATTCTCCTGCCCTACCCAGGGATGACGTGCCGCGAATTCGTTGAAAGTGCTGTAAATAAATTCGCGATTGGGCTTGGGGTATTCGACTTCCTCGAGCTTTAACATCCGTTCGTCATAATCAATTCCCTCCATCTTCATTTCGGCCATTTTGGCATCTTTGGCCCGGTTCAATTGTTTGCGCAGGATGACGTCTGGATTTTCCAAAATTGATTCCACCAGGGTCATCAGATCGAGCGTGTAATTGGAATCCTCCGGGTTGAGCAGCTTGAGGGTGTCGAGCAAATACAGGGACAAGGTTTGATCGAGAGAGAAATCGTCCTGCAGTTGGATGTTGATGCGAATGTCTGTTTCCTGGGTTTCCGGGTTTTTAACCAGCTCAATAATTTTGCGCTCCAGCAACGAGCGGAATAACTCCCATCCGCGCTGGCGGAGCCTGGCTTTGACCACGGTGGATTCATGGCAATCCCGGATTAATCGCTGCATCGCCCGGCATCCATCACCCGGCCGACTTAGTACATTCAGTAGCATTCCGTGGTTCACCTGGAAACGGGAAACAAGCGGTTCAGGCGGCGAAGTCTGGAGCCGCAAAAACGTTTCCTTGCTCCAGCCGACTGAACCTTCGGCCGGTTTCTTTTTTACTATTTTTTTTGCTTTTTTTGGATCGTTCGCCGCTTTCCGTTCCAACCGCGCATTTTCAATCACATGCTCTGGAGCCTGGGCCACCACCCAACCCTGATCATCAAACCCTTTTCTCCCGGCACGCCCAGTGATTTGATGAAAATCGCGCGCGGTGAGCAGGCCCACTTTTTCACCATTATATTTTGAAAGGCGGGTGAGCAGGACAGTTCGGATCGGAACATTCACCCCAACGCCCAGCGTATCAGTGCCGCAAATCACTTTGAGCAGACCTTTCTGCGCGAGTTGCTCGACCAGCACGCGATATTTCGGAAGCAGCCCGGCGTGATGAATCCCAATGCCGGAGCGAAGGAACTTTTTCAAGTCCGGGCCATAAGGCGAGTTAAACTTAAAACCTTCAAGAGCACTCGCCACTTTATCCTTTTCTTCCCGTGTGGCGATGTTTTGACTGAGCAGCGCCTGGGCAGTTTCCGCGCATTCCAGTTGAGTAAAGTGGACGATATAAACCGGAGCTTTTTGTTCCGCGACCAATTTCTCCACCACCGGTTCGAGTGGCAATTCTTCGTAATCAAACTCCAGAGGCACGGGACGTTCAACCGCGCGGATGACCGCAGTTTCACGACCATTCAAACGCGTTAGTTCTGATTCAAAGAAGCTCGTGTTTCCCAGCGTGGCGGACATGAGCAGAAAACGGGTTTGAGGCATGGTGAGTAGTGGCACTTGCCAGGCGACGCCCCGCTCCTTGTCCGAGTAGTAATGAAATTCATCCATCACCACATCTCCGATGGGGGCTTTGTCCCCTTCCCGTAATGCGATGTTGGCCAGAATTTCCGCGGTACAACAAAGAATGGGAGCGGTCCGATTCACCGTGGCATCTCCAGTGGCCATCCCTACATTGTCGGGACCAAAGTCCCGACATAATGCGAGAAACTTTTCGTTTACCAACGCCTTGATTGGGCAGGTATAGACCGCGCGCCGCCCCCGGCTTAAAGCCTGAAAATAAACAAATGTCGCAACGAGCGATTTACCGGAACCCGTCGGGGTATTGAGAATGAGGTTTTTTTCTTCGAGCAGTTCGAGGATCGCCTCCTCCTGCGCAGGATAAAGTGTAAGTCCCGTTTCTTCCACGTAGGCTAGAAAGCGATTTAATATCTCTTCGGAAGAGACATTGCTGGCCGGGGATGGCAGACGGCGGTAAAGCGGAAAATCCACGGCTGAAGGTAACCAGCGGGTTGGCTGAAGCTCAATGGAAAAGGAAAATCGAAAAGGGCCTTGTGAATTATGGTCTTGAAAAAAGGTCCAACCCGGCTGCGCTTATGCCTAGCCACTCGGTTTGGAATCCCTTACAGTCCGACTTCGTGGTTGGTTTTCTACGAATCATAGGAGTAATCAACGCAGCAGTTTGGCTTGGGTCGTTAATCTTCTTTACGACCGCGGTGGGGCCTGCGTTTTTTTCGGAGGAGATGACGAACCTGCTCACCAAACCGTATGCGGGTGCGGCGGCGCAAATCGTCATTCAACGCTATTTCTATGTGCAGATGTGGTGCGCCGGAATCGCCCTGGCTCACTTGATTGCGGAATGGCTCTATAGCGGCAAACCGTTCCAACGCTTTACGCTCCTGCTCTTGATGAGCCTCTTCGTCCTAAGCTTGATTGGCGGGTATATGTTCGTGCCCAAAATGAAGCAACTGCATCTCCGCATGTATGCCGTTCAGACCACCATGGCCGAAAAAGCCAGCGCGAAACGTTCGTTTGGGATTCTTCATGGCACCTCCAGTCTCATGAATTTGCTCGTAATTTGCGGGGTTATGGTGTATGTTTGGCAAGTAACGAAGCCGGTGAATACCGCTCGATTTTCGAGTTTTACCCGGTTCAAGACTTGAACGGGCACTCGTCACACGGAGTGCCACCGCGGAGGGATCAAATGGAATTGACGTCGATTGCAATCATCAGGTTGACAAAGCGGGTTCCATACGTGTCCTTAGGGTATAGAGAAGAAGAGGCGCGCCGAAGCGCCAGTGGAAGAAGAAGGTAGTATGATATCAAACGAACGTCCATCACCATACGGCAGTCGCATGCAGGGTCATTCGGGGCACGGGCACTCTCATTCCGGTCCGAAACCGTCAGTGGCTGAAGACACTTTAAAGTCGGACAAAGTCCAAATCGAAAGGAAAACGTTTGTCTTCACTCTCAAGGAAAATCCCCGCGGAAGATTTCTCCGAATTACCGAAGACGTGAACGGCCGCAGGGATACGATTATCATTCCGGCAACGGGGTTGGAGGAGTTTCGGAAAGTGTTTGAAGACATGATGCGCACTTCCTCGGATACACCCCCAAAAACACCGATGGAATAAATGTAATTTGGCCGAGCGCCCCGGAGTTCACGCCGGGCGCCTCTCTTAGGGGCAGGGCTTAAGGGACACCTGCTGCTTCTCTCCTTCGTTTTCATTTCTGCAGCTTTACATCCGGTTGCACAGTTCGACTCGGTATCATCTTGTAATCAGCAGCTCTCGTTTCCTATGCTTTGAACGATGTCTGGACGCACAGGACCTTTGATCATTGCCGGCCGTGAATTTCGTTCCCGCCTGATTTTAGGCACGGGAAAATTTTCCTCGCCTCTCGCAATGAAAAGCGCCATTGAAGCGAGCGGCACTGAAATGGTGACTGTTGCTCTCCGCCGCGCTGACCTCTCCGGGAAAAAGGATCCGTTCGCGAACATTCTGGAATACCTCGATTCTGGACGCTTTTTACTCCTCCCAAACACGAGTGGTGCGATGAACGCTGAGGAGGCGGTGCGCCTGGCAAAGCTGGCAGCCGCAGCGGGGTTGCCCAAATGGGTGAAGCTCGAAATTCATCCTGACCCGCGGTATTTATTGCCCGACCCGATCGAAACTTTGAAAGCAGCCGAAATTCTGGTGAACGAAGGCTTCACCGTCCTGCCTTACATCAATGCCGATCCGGTGCTTGCCAAGCGGTTGCAGGAAATTGGGACGGCAACCGTGATGCCGCTAGGTTCTCCCATCGGGTCGAATCGCGGCATCGAAACACGCGGGCAAATCCGAATCATCATTGAGCAAGCCACAGTCCCGGTTGTTGTTGATGCCGGAATTGGCGCGCCCAGTCACGCAGCCGAAGCGATGGAACTGGGCGCCGATGCTGTTCTGGTAAATACCGCCATTGCCGTGGCCCAGGATCCCGACCGAATGGGTAAGGCGTTTGCCATGGCGGTTGAAGCAGGGCGCAGTGCTTACGAAATTGGAATAGGTGCTCCTCAATGGAATGCCAGCCCTACCAGCCCGATCACCGGTTTCCTTGATTCCCTTGAATGAAAGAT
>JBQCGE010000496.1:0-4077 GCA_051955955.1 Verrucomicrobiota bacterium | reverse complement strand
GCATTTACATGGCCTCCATAGCGCTATCAATCTGCGCTGTCATTTGGGTTCTCACTCCGGAGATACTTCCCAACCATGTGCGAGGCCGGGGAGCGGCGGTGGCGACCTTCGCAAATTGGGCAACGACTGCGTTCAGTGCCTTTGTTTTTCCCTGGTACGTACAAACAATGGGAATGCATGCCTTCTTCACCACCACGGCGATCATCTGCGCGACTGCGACATTTTATTTTTGGAAATACGTTCCTGAAACGACGGGTAAGTCTCTGGAACAAATCGAGAAACTGTGGATTTAAAGATCGGGGTAGGTAATAGCAATAAGGGTGAAGAGCCGGTGTAAGGACAATCGATCCGGTTCAGCCTGATGGTTTAAAGAGGAGGTCCATGAGGCGGTCTAAATGGATCCAATATGTTTCTGACCAAAGATTGTGAGTGATGGTGCGGCGCGCGCCTCGTTGTGACAAAGGTCATCCGTTTACACTAGAGGTTCCACCAAGCCTTGCCCGGGTGGCGCGGGCGCTCCGCCGCACGCCGCGTAAAACAACCATGGTTCCAGTGATAAAAAAAGCCGGGGATTTCTCCCCGGCCTGTGATTTGGAAGGAACCTCGCTTACGGCTTGGTGAGCCTGAAGAACTGCGCAGATGCCGCATTAACGGGAACCCGAACGGGGGCCACACCGCCGTTCTGGACACCTGTCCAGCTGTTCGGAGTGGCGAGGTCGGTGCTGGATTGCAGAACATAACCCGTGGCGCTCCAGTTAATGACGAGTTCGTTGCCGCTCAGATTGATCGAGAGGGCCGGAGCGGCGGCGGCGCGGGCCAGAGCAATGTGGCTTTCGGCCAGTTGGGCGGCTTTCGCCTCGACGGCCGCCTCATCCGCAAGGTTCCCCAGGTCATAAACGGCGACTTCATCAATGCGCCCCTGGAAGGCGTTGTAACCCGGACGAGCGGCTCCGATCACCGTGCTACCGCGCAAGGGCAGCGCGCGGTCGAAGTCATTCCGAATATAGGTGAATGGCACGCCGTCCACGTAAGCGTCGGCGCGGTCGGCCACCCCGGAGGTTCCATTTCCGTAATAGACCCAAAGCACATGGTGCCACTCATTGTCTGAAATGGTTGGACCATTGTCTGTGCGGACACCGGCGTAGATCTCCAACTGATCGGGCTTGAAGTCGTAAAGGAACGATGTGCCCTCATTGGCGAAGCTCATGAGGTAATCCTGGCGTTCCCCGTTGTTTTCGCCCTGCACTTGCATCCAAAATTCGACAGCCCACGGGCCTTGAATGGTCACCTTTGCAGGGTCGGTTGCGGCAGCCTGGAAGTAGGAGGTGCCATCCAGGTCGGCGGCGTTCCCGAGCGCCAGGCCGCTGTTGATGGCGGCATGCTGAACGCGGCGGGCGCCGGCGTTCACGAGGGTATTGGCATCATTGTTGATGAGGGGCAGGGTTACCGGCGCCTGTTGCACCGCGTTACCGTCGCTTTCCTCAAAGTTGTAATAGAGGATGGGGTGATCGGCGAGAACAACAGAGCTGTAGGAACCGCCTGTGGAGCTGGTGGCCGCGGCGAAGTGATTTGTCGCGATCAAAGCCGCCTTCGCCGCAACATCGGAGTCGGTCAAACCGTCCAGGTCATAAACAGCGAACTCATCCAGCGAGCCATTGAAGGCATTCTCTCCACCCGTGAGCGCCGCTCCAATCCGGTAGGCGCGCAGATCGAGGTTGCGATTGAATCCGCCGCCGACGTTCGTGCTCAGCACGCCATCAAAGTAAACGTCCACGCGGTTGCTCGTGCCCGAGGGTGCGTTGTTGTAATTCACCCAAACCAGGTGATGCCATGAGAAGTCGGCCAGGGCGGGCCCATTGGTGGTGGTACGTCCGCCTGCTCCGCCGTAGAGCTCCAGATATCCCGGCTGGATAAAGTTATGGATCAACGCTGGCGAATTATCGCTGCCCGGGGCCCCGAAATTGGCCAAATATTCATTGGTCCCGCCATTCATTTGTATCCACAATTCGATGGCGTAGGCATTATCTATCACCGACCGGGAAAGGCGGGCATCGCTTGCCATCATGAAGCTGGCTCCGTCGAGCACGAGAGCATTCCCCAACTTGTCCAGACCGCTGCCCAAATCGGTGTGGCTCATCCGAACGGGATTTCCAACAGGCACCAGGTCGTTTTCCGTCGCAACGGGTGGGCGGGAAAGAGGGGCAACCTGCCGGGCGTCTCCAATCAACTCGTCGAAGTTCCAGTAGAACAGCGGGTTCTCGGCAATAATTTGAGCTGAATATGCGGTGGCAGGAGGGATTGGGGGCATCTCGACAATTAACACCGCCGCATCGCTGAATTTGGTGACCGGCCCCGCCGCCGCTCGCAGCCTGAAGGTATTCGTTCCAATTTCATTGATGGTCACTGGAAGGGAATAGTTACTGTTTGTCGCGCCCTCGATACTCACTCCGTTCCGCTGCCATTGATAGGTCAGTGGCAAAGAGGTACCGCTGACAGTGGCGTCGGAGTGAAACTCAACGGTTTGGCCGATCGTGGCCGTGGCGCTGGCGGGTTGCCCGTTGAAGGTGATGGTGCCGGCGGATGTACCACCGAAACCGGCCGCGTAATGGGAAGCCGCCATACCTTTGACTTTTGCGTTGACTTCCTCCGCGCCGCCTAGGTTGCTTAAGTCATAAAGCGCGAGTTCATCCAACCGGGCGTTGACGCTGCCGCTGGCCGAAGGATCCGGATTTTCAACAGCGGAGCCGAATAGTAAAATTCCGCTAAGATCCAGAGAACGATTGAAACCGCCACCAATATTCGTGTAAAGCACATTGTCGAGATACATATCCACCCGGTTCACTTCCGGACCGGGAGCAGTGGTCCCGGGCATGGTGTTATAATTCACCACAAGCATGTGGTGCCAGTTTCGATCTGTCACAGGGACACCGTTGGTGGTGGAGCGTCCACCACTTGCGCCAAACACTTCCAAGGTGGGGCCAAAATAGCCGTAAATGATCGCCGGGCTGTTGGGCGTTTGCCCCATGTTCAAGATGTAGCGGTTTTGTTGGTCTGCCTTTAGTTGGAACCACAACTCGACAGCCCAAGGACCGGGAATTGACTTGACGCCTAGGTCCAGTCCATCCGTCTTGCCATAGAATCCACCGGCTCCGCTCAGGTCGGCGCTGTTTCCAAGTTGAAGCCCGCTTTGGACGTCGGCGTGGCTCACCCGTTGCGCGTCATAAAACGGAGCAAGTTCATTTTTGGTATTGTCCAGGTCTGGCAGAGTAATTGGCATCAACTGTTCCGCCGGGCCGCTCTCCTCATCAAAGTTCCAGTAGAGCAAGGGCTTGTCGGCGATGACGACGCTGGAGTATGTCTCCGCTCCGTTCCGCGCTTTGTCCAAGTGCGACGCGACCAGAGCGTTCATCTTTTCGTTGACGGAAATTTCGTCCGGCAAGTCGCTCAAATCATAGATTGCGAGTTCATCCACACGCCCCTCAAATCCCCCCGTTCCGTTCGCCTCAGCTGCCCCGACGAGAATCTGAGACAGGTTCATCCGCTTGGAGTAAAGATTCCCGATATATTGGCTGTTCTGGCCATCGATGTAAGCGTCCACCCGGTCGGCCACGCCATCCAGCGCATCGCCGTAATAGACGAAAACGACGTGGTGCCATTCTGAATCGCTAACTGTCGGTCCGGCGTCTGTGCGGCTGGCCCCAGCGTACATCTCGATTTCGTCCGGCTTGTAATCATAGAGCATCGCGGGGCTGTTGCCTCCGATGTTCATCAAGTAATCCTCGCGTTCGTTGTCATTCTCTCCCTGAGCTTGCATCCAGAACTCGATCGCGTAAGCACCCTCGAGAATTTCTTTTCCAGGGCGAAGCGCGGCTGCCTGAAAAAAGTTCGTACCACTCAGATCGGCAGCGTTGCCCAGTTTCGTCAGGCCGCCCTGGCTTGCGGCATGGCTTGCCCGCCCCGCGCCATTGACTGGAAGGAGATTGTTTTCCGCCTCCACCGGTCGACCGATCAGAGGAGCTTGCTGGATCGCGTTGCCATCAGTTTCGTCGAAGTTCCAGTAGGCCAGTGGCTCATCCT
>JBQCGE010000495.1:0-6479 GCA_051955955.1 Verrucomicrobiota bacterium | reverse complement strand
AGGGGTTCAGCGGTCGTATTAATGCAGAGAAAATAGCAACCGGGTGCGACTGCTTCGGTCCCTTCTGGCACCTTGAACAGATTTACCAGAACACGAGCTTCATAGATTTCGTTGAACATTTCCGCGCCGTGATGGTTGGTCTCCAGTGGGAACCATGGAACACGATGAGCAAATAACGGGGCAAGTTCGCGTAACTCGGTGGCGAGCGTTTCGACAGAGGCCCAAAGCTCTGGATGCTCCTTGAGGGTCCAGTTTGGTTCTGAGTAGGTGTAGAAAAGAACCCCGCGAGCATCGTTCGCCATTGCAAGATAAGCCATGCAGCGCAGTTCCGCGGGGGTCGGCTCCCGAAGTAATTCGGTGGTTTTAATCATCCCGGGAAATGCAGCCCAGTTAAAGGCCTGAATAATGGAGTAGAAAGGTTTACCGTCTGCGCCGAGTCGGGCGAGGCGCATTTCCCGCGCAAACGTCGATACTGGGGCCCAGGGAACCGGGTACCAATCGACCGCGAGGAGGTCCGCGCAATGAGCATATTTTTCAACAGCGCTGCCCGAACTTAAGACAACGAGAGTTGGCTTATTAACTATGGACTTTAGGTTTCGATTTGCTTTTGAAACAATAGTGGGTGGGATGCGGTGAAGGTCAGGTTCATCGACGAGGTACCAGGCCCATAAGGCAGGCTCACGATCCATGGTGATGATTTTACCGCGGCTTTGCGGGGAGATCGGCTTCATTGCACCGCTCGGGGCGAGGACCTTAACCCCGTATTGATTTGCTTCCCTGAGGTATTCACGATTGGCAGGGGAGGCGACCAGCTCGAAACCCTCAGCGGCTACCGTTGAGAGTTGCTCTTTGGAGACGGAATAGACTCCCAGCATGAAAGGTGCTTTTTGGCTGGCGCAGCCGGTGATGAAGCAGATGAAAAGAACCAAGCCGAGCAAGTGCCAGAATTGAGAAGTCAAAAATGAAACACAGGTCTTTATAGGCATGGCACTCTGCGATTATTGAAGGAGCCATGAGGCCGTCGAGCAATAAAAAAGGGCGAGTGGTTTGACAATTAACCGGGCAGTTGAACCTTTCCGGAAGGGAATATGAAACGACTCACGTTTGTTTTGGCGGTTTTGACTCTGGGTGCAACATGGGCGGAAGGAGCGCTTTTCAAGGTGGAACCTTTTGTCAGCGGATTCAATCGCCCGGTTTTCATGACGGCACCACCCGGCGACACCAATCGATTCTTCGTGATTGAACAGCACACCGGCAACATCCGGATCATCCAACGGAACACCGGAACCATTCAGTCCAGTGCTTTCATGCGGGTGACGGGATTGACAACTCAAAATGAACAGGGACTTCTTGGAATGGCGTTTCATCCCGGGTTTGCCACGAATGGATACTTCTACCTGAATTACACGACTACGGGCGGCGGCGCTGCTGGCCACACGGAGATCTCGCGATTCCAGGCGACAGGGGATCCAATGACTGCGACGAGCGCAAGCACCGCGACGAAAAAAGTGATCCTGACTTATGATCAACCGGAGTCGAACCATAATGCTGGATGGATTGCATTTGGGCCGGATGGATATTTGTATATAGCATCGGGTGACGGAGGAGGCGGGGATGATCGACATGGAACTGGCAATGGGCAGAATCGGAATGTTTTACTGGGTAAACTATTGAGGATCGATGTCGATCTTGGTGATCCATACGTCATACCCGATGGGAATCCATACAAAGGGAGCTTGAGCATGCGCAGTGAGATTTGGGCGTTTGGTTTAAGAAATCCCTGGCGGTGCAGCTTTGATCGAGAGACTGGAGACATCTGGATTGCGGACGTGGGGCAGGATCGACGAGAGGAGGTTGATTTTCTTCCAGCAGGGCAGGGGGGCTGGAATTTCGGTTGGCGCGCTCGTGAAGGCACTACCCAGAACCCTACTTACCCGAACGAGAAACCAGTAACCGAAGCCGTCGAGCCGATCTTTGATTATCCGCATCCAACTGGCGTGAGCATCACAGGGGGCTATCTCTATCGCGGAACTAAGATTCCGGCACTGCGCGGCAAGTATATTTTTTGTGATTATGGGAGCGGGCAATTTTGGGCAACCACTCGCGACGGAACGAACTTCAGCACGACGAATATAACCAAGGAAATCAGCGTTAACCCGATCGTGGGAGTGAGTTCATTCGCTGAGGATGGCGATGGGGAACTGTACTTCATGACACTTTCCCCTGGGACAATTTACAAAATTGTGAGTGCCCTGCCGCCTGCTCCGACGATCACGGACGTGTCGAATACAAACAGTCAATTTGTATTCAGCTTCAGCGCGGCCGCCGGGCAGGCATATGCGTTGGAGAGTCGTCCTGACCTTGGGACGAATTCAACATGGGAAGTCAGAACGAATATCAGCGCGGCCGAGACCACAACCAATGTCACCCTGACAAATGCGGTGACAGGCGAGGAGATGTATTTTAGGGTTCGTGCTGAGTGAGCCGGAAGAAGATTTGGATTGTCACGGGGACCCTCGCGTTAATCGTAGGGACGCTTTGGGCTTTTCCTGCTTTCTGGTTTACGAAAGGGAGTGGTTTACCCCAGAAGTGGCTGACTGAGCTGCAAGAGGTTCCTTCCTATAAATTCAACGAGGTCCCGGTTTCCGAAAGCGCGGAACGAATCCTGGTCGCTGACAAAACGTTCAACGGTGAATTTGTTTCCAGCAATTTGAAGCCGATCAGGGTTTTTTTGGCGAAACGATACGTCGAGAAGCAAAACGAGATTGGGCTTTTCGTTCATACCCCTGATCGCTGTTGGGTAGAATCCGGTTGGGAAATTGAGCCGGTTGCTCCACAAGTCATCATCGTGAGATTAAATGGTGAAGATATACCGTTTGAGCGACGGATATTTGAGGCGCGTGGGAATCGAGAGTTGGTTTACTTTGCGGGGTTGGTAGGGGGCAGGCCTCTGCCCTATCGGCTTGACCAAAATTTATCCGTTGCGATGCGGTATCAAGCGGGTGGCAAGGCGGACCGGACAGGATCCATTGTCCGAGTGAGCGATGGTCATTTTTGGAAACGACTTTGGGATGCCTTTACCAGTCGCGAGGAACTCCTCGGCCCGAAGCAGTTCGTGCGGGTGTCAACACCGGTGACTGACGGCGATGTAGCAGCAGGTGATGAACGGTTGCAGGATTTCCTGAAACAATGGCTCGTGCCAGGTGATTACCAACGCGAGCGCACGGCCTGGCAATTGGCCGCTGTTGAGCGGAAAGATTAAACAAGGCCCTCTGAATTAATGCCGCAGTTTTTCGCGAAGGAGACCGGGCAACCCTTCAGGCCCACTCTCGAATTGCTCTTGGGTTTTCAACTCTTTTCCCAGAACCACAACTTTTCCATCGCGTTGTTGCAGACGGAGGGTGAAGAGGGCTCGCAATTCCAAAGCTCGCTTGAATTGCTTATCCCCTTTTAAGGGCGTCAGGCTGTATTCCGTTGTAATGCCAAGATCGCGAATTTGTTGAACCAGGGCGAGGCTTTGGCCTCGGAGCGCTTCATCTTCAATGAGCACAAAAACATCAATGTGCGCTCCAAGTGTGGGGAGCAGATTCTTTTCCTTTAATAAATCGCCCAGAACAACGTCACCCATGCCAAATCCGAGCGCAGGGAGATCGACTTTGCCACCGGAAATCAGTTTGACCAAATTGTCATAGCGTCCGCCTCCCGCGATCGCGCGCATGGAAGCGCCTTTGGCAAAAGCTTCGAAAACCGGGCCGGTATAGTAAGCGAGGCCGCGAATGATGTTGTAATCGACCTTCACGAAAGCACCGAGTCCACGGCTGTTCAGGTTATCCAGAATGGATTGAAGCTCTGCCGTTGGCTTCCCTTCAGCAATGAATTGGCGCACCTCGTCGGCATTGACGCCGAGAGCCTGGAGTTTCGCTGAAGTGTTCTCTGGAGATTCACGCTCCATCTTATCGATGGCCTGATAAAACTCGTATGCCTTCGCTGAGTCGGAACAACGCTGGTTGAAAAAGTCCTGCCATGCATTACGACTGCTCAGTCGAACGACAAAATCATCAGAGGTGAGGCCGAGTGCCCGAAGCGAATCAATCAAGAGAGCGATCAATTCAGCGTCGGCAGCGGGATCTTTTTCACCGAAGATATCGGCGTTGAATTGGAAATGCTCCCGAAGGCGGCCTTTCTGCTGGCGTTCATAGCGGAAGAGTTGCGGGATGGCGAACCACTTGATTGGCTTTTTGTAGTTTCGCTCCGCGCTCGCAATCATGCGGGCGAGAGTGGGAGTCATTTCAGGGCGAAGGGAAACGGCGCGTTCGCCTTTGTCCTTGAAATTATAGAGCTGACCTACAATTTCCTCGCCGCTCTTGGTGGTATAAAGCTCGAGCGTTTCCAACGGAGGCCCGTCATATTCGCGGAAGCAATACTTTTGGGCAGTTTCACGCCATTTGGCGAAAATGTGCTCACGTAAATCGAAGCTGGAGACATCCTTAGCGGGAAGAGGTTCGGGAAAAAAATCGCGAAAACCGGGTAAACGTTCCATGTCATTAAAAGAAACGGCCTTGCCATTAAAAGCAAGGCGCGCAAAAGAAAGGGGCTGTAATTATTGATTTTGGGGCGGGGTGGGAGCTGCTGACTGGACCTGGCTTTGCTGCTGCTGGGCTTCCTGTTGCTCGCGCTTTTCCTGCTCCTGGATTTGTTGGGGTGTCAATTTTAATACCGCCTCGCGCATTTCCTTGCCAGGCTTGAACTTTACGACAGCGCGAGGTGGAATGGGCACATCAGCCGCTGGAGCATTGGGGTTTCGACCCACGCGCGCTTTGCGAACCTTAACTTCGAACACACCAAAATTGCGCAGCTCGACTTTTCGGCCCTGGGTAACGGCATCGGAGATGTAATCCAACGTTTTTTGAACGACATCGAGAACATCCTGTTGAACCAACCCGGTTTCCTCGCTGATACGCACTACCAAGTCACGCTTTGTCATAAAGAATTAGGAAAATGTTGTTCGCTCCCCTGGTTAACGGCTGATGCTGGTTTTACTCCGACGAGGCGGTTATGGTCAAGCGGATTACTTTGAATAAAAAAGAGATACAAAAAGTGCTGAAATGGATCAAGAAGAACTAATCCTGGTAATCGGGGGAGGGGCGGCGGGATTTTTCGGCGCGATCCAATGCGCGGAACACGCAAAGGGAAGCCGGGTTTTGCTCGTCGAAAAAGGAGCGGAGTTTTTGCAAAAAGTGCGGATCTCGGGAGGCGGCCGTTGCAACGTGACACACTATTGTTTTGAGCCTCGCGAATTTTGCCAAAATTACCCGCGTGGAGCAAAAGAGTTGCTTGGGCCGTTTCATCGCTTTCAAGCGCGAGACACGGTGGAGTGGTTTGCTGGGCGCGGAATCAAACTGAAGGTGGAAAAAGATGGGCGAATGTTCCCCGAGACGGACCGCTCGGCGACAATTATCGATTGCCTGATGGAGGCGGCACGAAAGGCTGGGGTTGAACTTCGAACAAATTGCGGGGTGGAAAGCATCCTAAAAAATGCAGAAGGCAAATTTGTTGTTAGGCTAACCGGTGGCGATCAGTTCAGAGCCGAGAAAATTTTGATTGCGCAAGGAGGCATTCGCACTGTGGAAATGGGAGGGATAATAAGCAGCCTGGGGCATACAATTGAGCCCCCAGTGCCTTCGCTGTTTACCTTTTCGGTTCAGCAGGATTGGGTGCGAAAATTAGCGGGAGTCAGTTGTCCATAGGTCCAGATTTCGGGCGCAGGCTTGCAGCAAAGAGGCGCGCTTTTGCTCACGCATGCAGGTTTGAGCGGGCCGGCAGTGCTGCGTTTGTCCGCGTGGGGAGCGCGGGTCTTTCATGGAATGAACTATCAATTTTCCGTGAAGGTGGATTGGTTTCCAGATATGCGGGAAGAACAGTTGCGCCACATGATGGATGAACGGCGCAAGCAGCAGGGAGCACGAAGTCTTGGGAACTCACCCTTTGCGCCATTGAGCAGCAGATTGTGGGAAGGGTTGCTTGAGTATGCGGGAATCGATCGAGCGAAGCGGTGGTCGGAACTGAACAAAGCAACCGTTCAGATATTATTAAAAGCATTGAAGGAAACAGAATTCCAGGTGAACGGAAAATCCTTGAACAAGGAGGAATTTGTAACGTGCGGCGGAGTGCGGCTGAGCGAGGTCAATTTTAAGACGATGGAAAGCCGCATTTGCCCCGGGATTTATTTTGCGGGGGAAGTTATGGATATCGATGGAGTGACGGGCGGATTCAATTTTCAGGCGGCATGGACCACCAGTTGGATTGCGGGCCGCTCCATGGCAGGCCTGGGCTGACGCGCTATTTTTTCTCGTTTTCCTTTATGTCGGAAAAAGCCTTTTCAAAAGCGCTCTTATGTTCTTTGCGGAGCTTGCGGCGCATCACTCGCAGGTCGTAAATGGCAATGCAAAACGCGCCCAGGGTAAGGAGCAGGCATGAAC
>JBQCGE010000494.1:0-5316 GCA_051955955.1 Verrucomicrobiota bacterium | reverse complement strand
CTCCCGAATCACTGAATACATTCAGGCGCGGAATATTTATCTGAAAGGACTTTCCGCCGAAGTGCATGGCGATCTTCAACTCGCCATCGCCGCGTACATCGATAGCGCGCGGCTCAGCGGTGATTTTACTTCCGGTTATGCTCAATGCCTCGCAATTGCCACCGCCATGGCAAAATCGAATCCAGCCACCGCCCGGATGATCCTGATCAAGCTGGACGAGGCCCAACCTAATCGGCCCGTTGCACGCGAACTGCTGGAACGACTCCGCCTTACCCCATAAGAGTACAGTATATTTTTGGTCAACTCTCCTGTAGTGTATCCAAATGAAGGAGCTGGACGAATTCGAAGCATTCAGAGTCAAGCAACGCGGTTCATTGCGGCTGAAAAATTTCCCCACCCAGATAAAGCCCATTTATACATCCAAGGACAATTATTCGGAAATCCTTCACGACCACGTCAGAAAACTCGACCATTTCCAGTCGCTCCTTTACGCCCATAATCGCTATGCCTTGTTGCTGATTTTCCAGGGTATGGACACATCAGGGAAGGATGGGGCAATTAAACATGTCCTCTCCGGCGTGAACCCGGCCGGTTGCCAGGTATATAGCTTCAAACAACCCAGCTCAGAGGAGCTTGAGCATGATTTCCTATGGCGAACAACACGGGCACTGCCTGAGCGTGGGCGCATCGGAATCTTCAACCGTTCTTATTACGAGGAGGTTCTCATTGTGCGTGTCCATCCAGAAATTCTGCAGAACGAAAACTTACCTACCGAGCTGTCTGATCCGGTGCATATTTGGAGCGAACGGTTCACAAGTATCCGCAACTTTGAGAAGCATTTGTTTCGGAATGGAACCCGTGTCCTGAAATTTTTTCTCCATATTTCCAGGGAAGAACAAACGAAACGTCTCCTGGCGCGCATTAACAATCCCGATAAAAATTGGAAGCTGGAAATGTCAGATATTCACGAACGTCAGTTTTGGAATGAATATCAATCGGCCTACCAGGAGGCCATCGGAGCCACCAGCACGAAAGAAGCTCCCTGGTTTATCATCCCAGCCGACGACAAAAAAAATGCCCGGCTCATTATCTCTTCAATTGTGGTGAATCATTTGAAAGCCCTGGATATGGATTTCCCTCGATCCACTCCAGGTCATCAAAAAGAACTCCGGCAGATGTGTAAATTGCTTCGAAAAGAAAAATAGCTCGGAATCCACCTTGCCAAAAACGGTGATTTACTGAGTAGATAAGAAACCGGTTTGTGCCTGTCGCAGATGAGAAAAGGCCAGCCGAGTTGCCAAATGAATTTTAGCCTTCTTCGAATTTCACTGCTCCTGGTGATTATTCACGCTTCCACTTACGCGCAACCGCAGCGGGGAGAAAACCATTCTCCTCGCGATTACCGGGATTTTGCGAACTCCCATGATGGCAACCCGACACATGGAAAGGAGCTATTTTTCTCGGACCGACTCTCTTGCACCAAGTGTCACACAGTTGATCAAAGTTCAGCCAAAGCTGGTCCTGATTTGTATGCGGTTGGTGACAAATTCCCCCGTCGGGAACTCATTCAAGCCATCCTTGAACCTTCAGCAAATATCGCGATTGGTTATGGCTCCACGCTGGTTGAAACAAAAGACGGCGACAATGTTCTCGGGATCGTTAAAAGCGATTCTGATTCCTCAATCGATTTGATGACCGGTGACGGTCAAAAGGTGAAAGTTCCTAAACGCAATATCCAATCCCAACAAGGCAGCACCATTTCGCTTATGCCAGAAGGCCTCCAGGCTGGCCTCACTCGGGAAGAGTTCGCGGATTTAATTGCTTATCTCACCACCTTGCGTCAGCCCGAAAATTTAACGAGTAGCGTTCAAGGGATGCCGGGCGAAATTCGGCCTCTCGCAAAATCAATTGAGCTACGCCCCTTTCTGAGTCATGAACTGCGATTTCCTGAATCCTACGTTTTCAAGCCAGGTGATGTCCGTTACGGGCTCGTCGCCTTTGCCGAAATACCCGGTCGGACGAATGATTTCGTGGCAGCGCATCAGTCCGGAAAAATATGGTTGATCGAAAAAAACGGCATTAAAGATGAGATCAAACTATTTGCTGATTTTAGTTCAGAAATTTTCAACGATCGGGGCCCCAATGGTTTGCTCGACATCACCTTTCATCCCGACTTTGCCCGCAATCGAAAATATTATCTTAAGCACCAGGTCTTCGAGAATGGCAAAATCGCCACCACAGTGGTGGAAAAACAAGCCTCGGAAGATTTTCTGCACGATTCAGGGAAACCATCTCGCCGCATCATAAAAATCGAATGTGTAACGCAGGATCATACAGGTGGATGTATTCAATTCGGGCCGGATGGTTATCTTTACATCGGCATGGGGGATACAGGTCCGCAGCAGGACCCACAAGGTCATGGGCAGAACACGCAGCTGCTCCTGGGAAAAATTCTTCGGATCGATGTGGATCATCGCGACGGTGATTTGCCTTATGCTATTCCGGCCGATAACCCGTTTCAAAACTCGACCCGCGTCCGTCCGGAAATTTGGGCGATTGGATTCCGCGAACCCTGGCGGTTTACTTTTGATTCCGGCACCGGCGATCTGTGGGTCGGTGATGTTGGGCAGGACCGTGTAGAGGAGGTGGATATTGTCCACCGGGGGCAAAATTATGGATGGAACGTTTACGAGGGTTTTGAACCATTTTCCAACAAATATCGGGAGGAAAAAGGCACGTATTCAAAACCGGTGTTTGCCTACAGGCGCAAATACGGAAACTCCATTACGGGTGGCTACGTTTATCGGGGAAACAAAACTTCCAGCTTTTACGGCGTTTATATTTGCGGCGACTATACCTCGCGCCGAATTTGGGGTATCCAGCAGGAAAATGGCTCGTTGAAAAGCATTCGCCAAATCGGCACTTCACCAGAGGCCATCGCCTCCTTTGCCACGTATTCGCAAGGGAATCTTTATCTCGTCGGATACGAAGGCATGATTTACCAACTCGATCTGAGTTCTACCTCGTTTGAAGATTCGCCTCGCGTCAATTCTACCAAAAGCAAGCTAAGCCAAAAATAATTCATACCTGCTTAGCCTGCGAAAATTTAGGGGTCAGAGGGGTCAAAGATAAATTCCGGCCGCTCCACAAACTCGACAAAACGGCTGCGAGGAACGGCAAACACGAGACGAGCGGATTTGGCGTTTTCAGTCGGTTTTAAAAAGATTACCTGTTCATCAGAGTTCGAGTTAGCATGTTGCACTACTTTGATGTTATCGCCTGAATCATCAACGCTGGAAACGAGGATAACCCTGTGTTTTTGATCCGCACCTTTTAGCTGTAGTGCCAGTGTATAAACCTTCTCTTTGTCCTCACCCCACCATTTTGCAAGCCACCTAAAACTATCCGGATACTCTACCTCGGGCGCGCCAAATGCATGTAAACGCAAAGTGACTTTTCCCAATTGCCATTCATTGGTCAGGGAATTAAGCGCATGGGCTTGGGGCAACTGAAGCTCCACGGTTTGGAGTTCGTTTGAATTAAACCCTCTCGTGCGTGCAAGCTCAGCCGACACTTTCCATGCGTTTTCTCCAGGCCACAGCGCTCCATAGAATTCGACCTCGCCATCCGAGGCCCACGCGAGAGCATTCGTATGAATCAAATCCAAATAGGGTGCCCAGTTATTCCCGGTAGCGTCGCTCACTTCCACCTTCTGCACCGCCCAGTCATGCGTCTCTTTTCCATGCTCATGAATGGAAAAGCGCAATCGTGTTTTTCTTAAACGCAGGTCTCCCCCGGACGGCTCACGATTTTGGAACACACCCCCGCTTTTGAATTCCGCTAAGGCAATCTCCAAACCGTCCTGAATTTTCGTTCGCAGGTTCTCCGGTGTCCACTGCGGATACTCCTTGAACAAAGGGTTCCCAATTGTGAATTGCGCAACAGGTTCCCACGCATTTTTTGAATCCGACAAGCCCAGGAATTCCAACTTCAAGTTTTTTGACCGGCGTGGAAATGCGCGCACATTCCATCCATGCACCCACTCATTCATGAGCCCCAGAGTAGATGCACCGTAGGCGGCGTCATAAACGTTTCCACCTTCATCGGAAATGCGAAGGCGTCTCGGCAGAGTTCTCCGCTCCCCAATTCGAACCCCGGTTTGTGTGACGATGTACATGTTGGTATGCCCATCTCCTCCAAACCCAAAGCCTGCGCCGGCACCGTTTCGAAAACGACTCAAGAGAAAGTCTGGTAACAGAGGAGAGACCATTTGCAGAACCGGCGGAAGCGTCTTGTGGGTATAGTTGAATTGTTTAGCGGAGACCTCAATCTTCACCAACTTCACCCGTTGATTGGCGTTTTGGGATCCTGAACGGACCAAAAGAATCCAGCCCAGCGCCGACACCAGCAGAATCAGCAGGAACACTCCAGCCCAGACAATTCGTTTTCGGTTCCCCATCCGCCTACAATTTCTCTCCTTTTGCTGTTCAGTTGGTTTTAGCTTACTTCACCTTTTTCATGGTGAAGTTCAGCCAGGGGGTCCAACTTTTCCCCTCATCAAGCGATAAATCCCATTTAACGCTGATGGTCTCGTTGTTTTCTCCAAATTGGGAAACCGACCGGACCATGACTGTCTTGCCTTCCTTGTCCTTCATCTTGTACGAACCCGCCCAGGTGTTTTGATGATTAAAGCCCGTTCCCGTCATCGTGCCACCATTGCTGTCGTAACCATGATACGTGTATCGCTTCGCATGAGGATCCCACCCATGCATCTCGAACCCTTCCAATTTTCCGGAGGGATTTGTCTCTTCCCAATGACTCTGGACGAATGAGTTGTCCAGCACCCATTTGTTGCTCAGCTTTCCTGAGAATGGCCCCTCTTTTTCTAATGGATTTTTTCGTTCCACGCCCACGTAAGTCCAATCCCCAATCCATGGATCGAGCTTTTTTAACTGAGCTGTAATGTCCTCGACTTTATTTGTCTCACCCTGCGCCAAAGCTCCAGGAAGGCAGACGAATAAAATTACGGCTGCCATTAGCCACTTATGAACTGTTTTAATGCTTTTCATACTCCCCTATATCCTCCCTTTCTTTGAATTCCGTCAATCTTGAAGTGCGTGAGTTCGCTTGAGTTGAGACTTTGCCTACCGGTCGTGCCGGCGATCGCAAGTAGAGTGTATCAACAAAAGAAATTCTATTGACCGCATTCGCATCGATTGTTACTTTTCGCCCCGAAATGATGATTTTGACCGTAGTACAGGCGCTGAGCGTAGTCGTAAGTGACGACGCGGCCTGAAGCTTTTGGTCAATAAATGC
>JBQCGE010000493.1:0-3242 GCA_051955955.1 Verrucomicrobiota bacterium | reverse complement strand
CACGATTTGACCTCGCCCGGCGCTTGCAGCAGGGCGAGAAAGTCCCGCTTGCGGAAATTTTTTCATTCCTGAGCGGGCTTTATTTTCGCGGCAAGTACACTTACGCCTCGAAATTCGCGCGGCCGCCAGGGGAATTTCCGGGCGTTCACGTAATCACATCGAATCGCGGTTTATTGCCTGTGGACTATCCAACTTCGCTGGCAGAGCTGCGGGCATTTGCGGCGACCCCGATTGATCCGAAGGAGCCTGAGTATGTTGAACCACTGAATCGCTCCGCAAAGCGAGCGGCAAGATCGATTGGACGAAATTGCGAAATCGTATTGCTTGGGAGCATTGGGACGGGAAAGTACGCGGATATACTGATTGAACATTTTCGGGAACAATTACTTTTCCCCACCAGCTTTGTCGGTCGAGGTGACATGAGCCGTGGCGGTCTTTTGTTGCGAAGTGTTGCCGAAAGCCAGGAGTTGGAATATGCACCGATCTCCGGGGCAACGCGCCATGGTAAACGGCCTGAAAAATTGCCGCCGAAACGATGGGGATACAAAGTCATGGAAGGGAAAACAGTTATTGGGCATCCGACAGATAAAAGTTAAGAATAGGTGGCAAGGAGAAACAGTTTGAGGGAAAGAACATGAATCGAGGAGTGGGCGAGAAGAATACGAACAACGAACAAATCCTGCGCTTTGTTGAAGAAACCGCGGCGCTTTGCACTCCTGACAAAATTTTTTGGTGCGATGGAAGTGCGGAAGAACGGGCCTTGCTGACACGTGAAGCGGTGCAAAGCGGGGTTCTAATCGAACTCAACCAGCAAAAACGGCCCGGTTGTTATCTCCATCGCTCAAATCCCAACGACGTGGCGCGGGTGGAATCCCAGACTTTTATCTGCTCAGCCACACGTCAAGAGGCTGGTCCGACCAAGAACTGGATGCCGCCGAAGGAGATGTATGCCCTGCTCAGGCAATATCTGAGAGGAGCTATGAAAGGGCGAACCCTCTATGTTATCCCCTATTTGATGGGTCCGGCTGGCTCGCCTATGTCCAAGGTCGGGATTGAATTGACCGACTCCATCTACGTTGTGCTGAGCATGGGAATCATGACTCGCATGGGCCAGGTGGCGCTGGATCACCTTGGGGCGAGCGATGACTTCAACCGGGGCACACATAGCATGCTCGACATCAACCCCGCTCGCCGTTACATCGCCCATTTCCCGGAGGACAACGCAATCATATCGGTCGGCTCGAATTACGGCGGGAACGTGCTGCTCGGGAAAAAGTGCCTCGCTTTGCGGATTGGCTCCACCCTGGCGCGACGGGAGAATTGGATGGCGGAGCACATGCTCATTCTGGGAGTGGAATCACCCGAAGGTGAAAAGACTTACGTGGTGGGCGCATTCCCAAGCGCGTGTGGAAAGACGAACTTCGCGATGATGATTCCGCCGCCCATTTTCAAGGGTTGGAAAGTCTCCACTGTGGGGGATGACATTGCCTGGATGAAGCCCGGAGCGGACGGGCGGCTCTACGCAATCAATCCCGAAGCGGGTTACTTCGGCGTAATTCCGGGGACGAACTCCCGCTCGAACCCGAACGCCGTCGCCACGATCGAACGCAATACGATTTTTACAAATGTAGCGCTGACGGATGATGGCGATGTTTGGTGGGAAGGAAAGGATGGTCCTGTGCCGGAGGCGTGTTGGGATTGGAAAGGACAACGCTGGACACCGGCTTCCGGCGAAAAGGCGGCGCATCCCAACAGCCGTTTCACCGCGCCGCTGGAAAATAACCCGATCTTCGCTCCCGAGGCCAATGACCCGCAGGGCGTCCCGGTAAGCGCCATCATTTTTGGCGGAAGGCGCGCGGATACCTTGCCACTGATTTTTCAAGCCTTTGACTGGGGCCACGGCGTTTATCTCGGCGCAATGATGGGGTCTGAAACCACGGCTGCCGCGGTGGGCGGGGTTGGGCAATTGCGGCGAGATCCAATGGCGATGCTTCCCTTCTGCGGTTACGACATGGGCGATTATTTTCGGCACTGGCTGCATATGCGATCGGAAATTGCGCTTCTGCCCCGCATTTTCCATGTGAATTGGTTCCGCAAGGATGAATCGGGCAAATACATGTGGCCTGGGTTTGGCGAAAACATGCGGGTGCTGAAATGGATTGTGGACCGCTGCCACAGCCGTGTCCGGGCGCAGGAAACGATCCTTGGCTGGATGCCTTTTGCCGAGGAATTCGATTGTGAAGGGCTGCCAGGGTTTGGACGCGAACAGTTCGATGCCGTGCAATCAATTCGTCCCGCGGAATGGAAGCGGGAACTGGCTTTGCAGGAGGAACTCTTTATCAATTTGAGTCGCACTATGCCAAAAGAATTGACCTACCAGAGGGAATTGCTCCTCTCACGCTTTTTTGCCTGATATCGCGTTCAAGCGCGTTCAAGCTCCGATTTCACAAGGCGAAATGCGCTTTATGCTTGATGCGAGGGAAGCCGTTACAGTAAAGGAATACAGGTCAGCGACTTGAGCCGGAACCTCACTTTGACCACCAGGAACTTTCGATGAAGAAACAAAAAATCGCGGCCCGCAGCGGGATTTTAGCGGGCGGGAATTGGATTATGGACCAGGTAAAAATGGTCGATGTCTATCCCCAACGCGAGCAGTTGGCCAATATCCGCAGCCAATCCGAAGGAACGGGCGGAGCGCCGTTTAATGTGCTGGTGGATCTGGCGAAGATGAAAGCGCCGATCGCGTTGAGCGCGGTCGGCCTGGTTGGGAAGGACGCTCTCGGCAAAGACATTCTCGAAATCTGCAAACGGAATAAAATCGATACCCGGATGCTGACCACAACGGAGGAAGCCCCCACCTCTTATACCGATGTGATGACCGAAATCGGGAATGGACGGCGGACTTTCTTTCATAATCGCGGCGCGAACGCACTTTGGGACGGGAGCGAAATCGACTTCGAAAAAACGCGGGCACGAATTTTTCACCTGGGATATTTGCTGTTGCTCGATGCGCTCGATGCCCCGGATCGGACATTCGGGACTAAGGCCGCTCGGCTTCTGGCCAAGGCACAGGATGCGGGGCTTAAAACCAGCGTTGACGTGGTGAGCGAGGATAGCGATCGCTTCGCAAAACTGGTCAGTCCTGCTTTGAAACATGTCGATTACTGTGTGCTGAACGAAATCGAGGCAGGCAAAACCGCGGGATTCAAAATTCGCCAGGCCGATGGCAAGTTGGACACCGT
>JBQCGE010000492.1:0-11093 GCA_051955955.1 Verrucomicrobiota bacterium | reverse complement strand
GAGAACATGCCGACCCATGTGGCGGTCATCATGGATGGCAATGGCCGCTGGGCGAAATTGCGCCACCTGCCCAGGGTGGAAGGTCATCGAATGGGTGTCGAGAGTGTTCGCGCAATCGTTCGCGCCTGTGGCGAATTTGGCATCAAATATCTCACTTTATACGCCTTCTCTGTTGAAAACTGGAATCGTCCCAAAGACGAAGTTGATACCTTGATGAAGTATCTCGCCCGGTATCTGAAAAATGAAATTGGCGAGCTGAATAAAAACAATGTCCGACTTGAAGTAATTGGCCAGATTTACCGGCTCCCTGAATTTGTTCAGGAACAATTAAAAAAGACCCAGGCTGCGCTCTCTAAAAATAATGGCCTGACCCTCATTCTTGCATTGAGTTACGGCGGCCGGACTGAATTGGTTGAGGCCACCCGAGCCATCGCTCGACAGGCGAAGGAAGGCAAACTTGAGCCGGAGGAAATCAACGAACAAGTCATCGGCCAATACCTGTATACCCGCCACTTTCCCGATCCGGATTTGTTGATTCGCACCAGCGGCGAAATGCGCGTGAGTAATTTCCTCCTCTGGCAAATTTCCTATGCCGAGTTTGTTGTAACCCAGACACTTTGGCCTGACTTCCGAAAACCCCAACTCATCGAAGCGCTTGAGGAGTATGGGCGACGCCACCGTCGGTTCGGTGGGTTGTGAATTAATTCACTAATTTTACCCGATAAAAAGTCATGGATGCTGTGCCGAGGAGAGCAGCCTGTTGCGTGGTGGTCTGTACTGCTGTGATCGGGTCTCCCACATCTATCCATGTGTTGCTGCCGAGGTTGGACGAACTTTGCACCTGGTACCGCTTGCCGGGAATGCTCTGCCACTGAAGAGTAAGGCTTTCGCCATCATTCTCGAAATGAGCCAGGGCTAACGCTGATGAATTATCCTGCGGATCGGTTCCTGCCAGATACTCCTGCAAATTACTCAGACCATCCCCATCGGAATCCATCCCGGGTTCCAATTCCAAATCCCCGCCATGGGCACGCTCCCAATTGTCATCCATGCCATCGCCATCGGTGTCGACAAACGGTTGAGAGACCGCAAACGAGAAGATATCCTGAGTCAGGTTTAGATCGTCGGGAACGAGGTTATCCTCAGCGGTTTCAAAAACCACCCGTGAACCGTCCGCGCTGATCACCACAGAATTTGCGCCGGCTGGAATCGTTGAATTACCGGTAGCTGCATTCGCCTGGACGAGGGTGTTAGCTCTCGAGTCAAATACATAGACGCCAGCAAAGTCCTTACCCGAAAAAATCGCGGAGAAGGCAATTTTTTCACCGTTCTGATTGAGGCTCAGATCCCCTTTTAATTGGCTGATCTCCAATCCGCCAGGCAGCAGCATTTCATTGGTAGTGCCAGTGGCAATGTCGTAATTGTAAAGTGTGCTGTTGGTTTTCGTGCTCAATGCATAAACAACACCGGAGCCATCCGGGCTTAAAACCGCAGAGCCTACTCGTCCGGCAATCGCAACGTTGGTTCCCTGAGCTATATCGACCAGCCGCAGATTTGGAGTGGATAAGGATAGAGCGAGCAACTTCTGGTTATCGGGAGTAAAGGCGATGGGAATTTTCACCGAATTAACTCCGGATGGAAGCAGAGTGGTTTGCTCGGTTTCTGAATTGTAGATCGCAAGCGCAATCACTCCGCCGTAAGCGCCGTAGGCAACCTTTTTCCCGTCCGGACTCAGCACGTAAGTGTAAGAATTATTGTCGGGAATGGACCATATTGTCTTTCGCGTAACCAGGTCTCGTAAGTGCAACTCAGGAATGGCCGCTGGACCGGCAGTTCGCACTCCATGGAACAACACACGAGTGCCATCCGCGTTTACCATTGGATTCATTGCCTGGTCGAGAACAGTTTCATTCGTTCCATAACTGGCAAACTCGCTCGTTCCAGTAGAGGGATAATAAACATACAATGCAGAAGAAACGGGCGCTGGTAAATCGACAATATCTGTTGCTGAGCTGATGAACGCAATGGTTGCTCCGTTGGATGAAATCGTAATAAAGTCCGAAGTTCCATTCGCGGAATGAAGTTTATCCCTGGAAATACTTACGAGGTGATTTGTTCCAGTTTCAGAATCAACATAAAAAGCATCCTCCGCAGCATTCGTATCGTTGGGAACTAAATCCGTGGCGGAACTGTGAAACACAATCCGGCTGCCATCTCCACTCATAGGTTTGGATCCGAAGAAGCTGGCATTGTTCGGTGTTGAAGAAAAAACGAGTGGATGCCCTACAGACACCAGGGAGGGCACCGAACTGTCTGAGAGCTTCACCACATAAACATCATTAACCCCGGGGTTGTCTGCGCTGGATAGATTGGAAGCAATGCTGAAAAAACCCGCTAGCGGAGCATTTCTCGCCAGCACAGGATAGACAACGTCGGCATTAGCCCCCTCTGTTCCATCAAAACTTCGGCTCAAAAGTCGAGTGCTATCATCTCGCAGATTAAAGGAATAAAGCTGGAAGCTATCACCATCAACGGGAACGGTATCGAGATCTCTACCGGTGCTGAGAAAGGTCACGTAATTACCGTCTCCTGAGATCAGCGGAGAGTCCGAGTATCCAGAGTCATTGATTAACCGATTTTCCTTGGCCAGTACATCCCAGAGGTAAATATGATCATTAAACGTGTAAGCTATGGAATTCCCATCAGCGCTGATATTTACGCTGGAAAAGCTGGCAGACTCTCCATCCAATGTTTCGGGAGAAGGAATAATACTTAACACCCCCGACGCGACATCGAGATAGTATAAGGAATCCATGACATTTGTAGCGGTTGGCAATCCCAGGTTTGTCGCATCACTTAAAAATGCAACCAGCGCTCCATTGGCGCTCACTAGGGGTTCAAAAGAGTCACCATTTCCAGCCTTTCCATCTCCTGTTTTTGTGATCAGCACGTTTGTGCCGCTCGCGCGTGTCCATAGATAACGCTGTGACCAATAACTCGGGAGACTATTTGTGCCATCCTGACTTTCAAAAGCTTCCGGATGCACCAAATTGGTCGCCGAAGTTGCGAACGCAATCACAGTTCCATCGTCACTGATCGAAGCATCAATGTCTGCCGTGAAGGTATCGGGCGGCCAGATCGCACCACCGGTACCATCGTAAGCACGAGTAATTAGGCTGGTCTCAGCCGAAACGCGGTCAAATAAATAAAGATTTGCGTTCCCTTCAGCAGCTTCATCGGAAATATCATCCGCGTCGCTGTTAAATATTATATAATGAGCATCCGGTGTCATGGATGGAGCATACGATTCACCATCGGCAACCGACCCCGTTTGAGCCTTGCTGATCAATTCAATCGTTCCCGTGTTCTTGTCGTAGACAAAAACATCCCAACTCTCATTATCGTCGCCCGTGATCAAATCCGTTGCATCGCTTGAAAAAGAAGAAACCGGCCATCTGCGGAAAGGGAGGCCTCCGCTGAATCGCCATTCGCCGAAGCTCCGGAGGAATTGCGGGTAACCAGCGTCATGTTGTTTGACTCAAGGTTGTAGAGAAATAAATCAAGCAACAGCCCATTATGGTCATTGGTCGCAAGGCCATTCCCGCTGCTATAAAAAACAGCGAAGTGCCCGTCGGCGCTGAGCTCGATACCACTCGAATCACCGAACGAATTCGGAAAGTGCGAGAATGGTTTGGTGACGAGTTGAGGCTGAGCAAATGCGCTCCCAACAACAAAAGAAAGAAACAACGAAGCAATACCCTTTTGGAATTTAGCCATGTGCCAGATCATAAGCTTTCCTTTTTTACGCTATCGGCAGAGTGGCATAATCCGTGCCAGCAGACAAATCTCAGGAGTTTCCAGTCTTATGCAGCTACCGGTGCGCAATTCCCACGCAAATATGTGGGAAATCCCCGCAAGCGGTCCCAGGGAGGCCGTGGTTTTGAAATCTCCTATTCTATAGCCAGAGCAATCAGCCAGCGTGTTTGCTGCGCTACTAAGTAATCTTCTTACGAAATCTAAGGGCCGAGACGCCAAAAAGAAGAATGCCCATGCCCACGAGGATTGCGATATCCATCCAGAAGTCCGGTAGACCTGCGCCTCGCAGGATGATCCCCCGGAGTAAATTGATGTAATAGGTTGTCGGCAGGATGGAACCTAGGCCGTAAAAGAAAATGGGCATTGTTTCACGTGGAAAGATAAATCCGGAAAAGAACACGGTGGGCAATATTAAGGTCATCGTCATTTGCAAGGCCTGCATCTGATTTTGCGCGCGGGTCGAAACGAGAAGCCCAAGGCTGAGCAAACAGAAGATGTAGGGAATGGTTACAAGCAGGAGAATTGTAACGCTTCCTGCAATGGGCACCTGGAAAAGATACCGCATGAAAAGAAATAGCGCGCACGCCATCAGGAAACCGATCACGAGATACGGGATGATTTTGCCGAGCATCAATCCCCACCTCGAAAGCGGGCTGACCAGCAGTTGCTCCAGTGTCCCCCGCTCTCGCTCACGCACCAGGGACATGGCAGTCGCAAACGTGGTCGCGATTTGCAACACCACCCCGATCACGCCCGGAATGAAAAAGTTCGGGCTGCGCATCGCCGGGTTATAGAGCATTTGCGGGCGAACATCGATCGGAAGCATGGCTACTCCGCTTTCACCAAGAACCATCCTCAACGAACGAGTCAGGGTGACACCGGTCGCGGTATTCAAAGCCTGAAGGGCGGTCGTGGAATTGGAACCATCAATCAAAACCTGGATTTGCGCCGTCTGTCCGGAATAGAGTTTGCGGGTAAAATCGGGCGGAATATCAATCCCCACGTAAGCCTTCCCTCGACGAATCTCGGCCCGCAACTCCTCCAGGCTCGCTACCTGTTTCACAATTCTGAAGGTGCTCGTGTTCTCAAACATATCGAGCAACTTGCGGGACTCCACTGTCCGATCCTCATTATAAACCACTGTCGCCATATGTTTGACGTCATTATCAAGTGCATAGCCGAACGCAATCATCTCAACCAGCGGCGGGAAAAGCATGAAGAACAGAGTCATCGGATCGCGAAGTACCACGGTGAATTCCTTCAAGAGAATGGCGGTCAGCCCGCGGAATGGGGTTCTCATGGCGTTCCTTTTTGCTTCTCCTCATTAAAACGTGTGGTCAGCGCCACAAACACATCTTCGAGTGAAGGGCCGATGGGGCGCACATCCGCATCGGTGATTCCCTGCTCGTTCAAGACGCGTCGAATTTCCTCCTCCGTTAAATCGTCGCGCACCAGGATGTGCATCGACTGCCCAAAAACCGTTGCGGAAATCACCCCCGGATGATGCCGCAATATTTGCAGTCCGCGGGTGACATATTCGCAAGTCACATCGAGGCGGCGAGTTCCGGGCGGATTCACCTCAGGCAAATGCTTCAACTCGGAGGGAATACCGCAGACAATCAGCTTGGAATGATGAATATAACCGACGTGCGAACAGCGCTCTGCTTCATCCATGTAGTGGGTAGTAACGAACAAAGTCATTCCCTTCCCTGAAAATTCAAAGAGCAAATCCCACAATTCGCGCCGTGCAACGGGATCAATCCCAGCGGTCGGCTCGTCCAAAAAAAGCACCTTGGGATTGTGCATCAGAGCGCAAGCCATGGCCAACCGCTGGCGCCAACCACCCGATAGCAGAGCCGCACGCCGTTTCAGATACGGTTCCAAATGGGTGAGAGATATCATTTGATCCCGGCGCTCCATGAGTTGCTTTCCCTTCAACCCGTAAAGCCGTCCGTAAAAGAGAAGGTTCTCGTGCACGGTTAATTCATCATAGAGCGAGAATTTTTGGGACATGTACCCGATGATCCCTTTGATCGCCTCGGTGTCATGCACCACATCGATGCCATTAATTTTTGCCGTGCCCGAAGTTGGCGCAAGAATACCGCAGAGCATGCGTATCACAGTGCTTTTTCCGGAACCGTTCGGCCCGAGAAAACCGAAGATCGAACCTTGCTCGACCGAAAAGGTGACATGATCCACCGCGGTGAAATGCCCAAATTTCCGCGTCAAACCCTCGCACTCGATCATGGCAGCCATTGCAGCTCAGTTCTCCTTTGGGATATTTGGAAAGAACACATCCGCCGACATGCCCCCCCGCAATTCACCAGTGGAAACTGGCAACCGAATTTTTATCCCGAACACTTGCTTCACCCGTTCGCCAACGGTTTGAACGTTGCGTGGAGTGAACTCCGCATTGCGGGCAATTTGTTCCACTTCCCCTTTGAAAATTTTATCTGGAAAAGAATCAACCTTAACGTCCACTTGCTGTCCCAGCTTGATCAGGCCCAGCCACGGTTCGGGTACGTAAACCCGCACCCAAAGATGATTTTGCAAAAGCAGCGTGGCCACCTGCTGCTGGGGCGCTGTCACATCCCCAATCTTAACGTTCAAAACTTCCAGGATGCTATTGGTCGGAGCGCGGATTTCCATCTCGCGCAAATGGGTTTCAATTTCTTTTAGTTGAGCTTCCGCCTGCGCAATCCGTTCGGGGCGGGTGCCCGCCAGCAATAAATCATATCGGCTTTTTGCCGCTGCGGCTTCTTTCTCGAGTGAGTCGGCCCTTGCAAGTGCACGGTCCCGTTCAGTGGCGGAAACGGTCCGCTGTTCGAATGATTCAGACATGCGTTTCGCATCGACGCGGGCAAATTCAAGATTCGCCAGCGCGGCCTGCCATTCGCTTTTTGCCGCTGCGATTTCCTGTTCCCTCGGACCAGCTTTTAATTCCGCAAGAACTGCGCGAGCCTGTTCCAATTGGGCGGGCAACTCCGCCGCTTCGAGTTTAATGAAGACCTGCCCAGGGGCTAACTCATCCCCTTCCCTCGCGGTAATTGATTCGACCCGGCCGCCATATCGCGACGCAACATGGGTTTCGTCCGTTTCAATTGTTCCTGAAACAACGTCCTTCCTCCCGCGTTCATTCCATTTCGAACACCCCGCCAGCAGCAGCGCCGCGAATGCGATTGTCAGCCACTTCACAGGCGTAAGATAAGGAATCCCACAAGGATGGAAAATCAATTCGGGAGAGGCACCCAGCGTTCCGGGTTTAACCAAATCGAAAATAACGGTAAGCTTTTCTCAATGAAATTGCTGGTGATTGCGGATGATCTCTCGGGGGCGACGGATGTGGGTGTGCAATTCGCCAGGCGTGGATTTTCAGCGTTGGTTTACCCATGGGCGTCCATGAAGGCACGGATCGAGAATCCAGATTCACAGCAGGAACATCTAGTCTCGGCTCAGATACTGTTAATCGATACAGAAAGCCGACATCTTCCCGCACTGGATTCGGCAGCGCGGGTGCGGGCGGTCGTGGAATATTTTAAAACCTGGAACATTGATTACTGGTTCAAGAAGACTGATTCGACTTTGCGCGGCAATATTGGGGCAGAACTTGAAAGCTTCATGCGGGCAACCGGCGCGGCTGTTGTTCCCTTCATTCCAGCTCATCCACTTCTCGGCAGGCAAACACGCGGGGGACTTCATTTCGTCAATGGTGATCTTCTCGAGAACTCCAGCTTTGCATGCGATCCGCGAAACCCAATGCGGGAGAGCGACCTGAAAAAAATCATTTCAGCCCAGACGAGCATTCCAATCACAGTTACAAGTGCGTCCCACTTTCGACACAACGATCAGGCACTGGGCATTGTTGCGTTCAACATTGAGGACTTAGATGAGTTGAGTGAAACAACAGGTTTCCTCGCCGAACATAATCTTCTGACCTTTGCCGCGGGTTCCGCTGGATTTGCCAATTGCGTGGCAGATCAGTTGCAATTCCTGCGACAGGAACAATCAATGCCAAAAGTTAAACCACCATTGGTTGTCATCAGTGGGAGCTTAAATCGCGTCACCTTTGAGCAATGCCAGTTAGCCGTTGAAAATGGGTTTAAATATATCCGAATGGAAGCGACCGATCTTTTTGAAGACAGCGCCTCCCGGGTCGATGAGGTCCTGAATCAACTCAAGCATGGCGAGAATATCATAATCTCAACGGCGATACATGATGAAGAGGTCTCAAAATTTCATCTGGATTCCCAACGCCACAAAAATGTTTTTTCCGATCTTTCCGAGGCGGTCGCCGCTTCAACTGGCAATTTCACACGCCAGTTGTTTGGCGAGTTAAGGCAATCCGGCTTGATTACTCCTGAAGAATGTCTTGCGGTGGTGATTATCGGCGGAGACACACTTGGCGCGATTACTGCCGCAAATTCCTGGCCGGCCTTTATCCCGTTGGACGAGGTCATACCGGGTGCCGCCTTGTGCCGAATCCAGGGCGAAAGTGGAATTTTGCTGGTCACGAAACCAGGCGGGTTTGGAAAACCGGATTTGCTCGTTCAATTGGCTCAACCGCATGAAGCGTAGCCAATACTTCCGCATGCTTGCGACCCTGAGAAAAAATGAGTATCTGTTGAAACCGTGAAACGCTTCTCCTGGATTTTTCTTCTCGCCTGTTATGTCTTCTCAGTTCGAGGTGAAGTCCGTTTTGAACCCAAAAGCAATTTCGCCCAGGGAACCCTTTGCGACTTCGAAATTTCAGGCTTGCCCGCGGTGCAAAATCCTTTCGATCCGGCCCAGGCATCGTTGAGGATCGAATTCAAAGCTCCTTCGGGCAATGCTACGACAGTGGATTGCTTCTGGTATCAGCAATTCACGAACAAGTTCGCCAACGGACGCGAAACTTTGACCTCGCTCGGGACACCCCATTGGCGCGCAAGGTTGCGGCCGCTCGAAGCAGGAAAATATGCGCTGACACTGAATGGGATTGTGGGTGGCAATCCCCTTGAGGCATCCACGAACTTTACTGCGAAGGCAAATCCCGAAGCGCAATTGGAGATCCCGCAGATCGCCAAAAACAATCGCTATTTTGAAGTCGGAACGAACACTCTTGTATTGAACGGAGCTAACGTTTGCTGGCCCGGTGGGCGTGGTCTTTTTGATTATATCGATTGGTTTCCCGCTATGAAGCGGGCGGGTGAGAACTTCGCGCGAATCTGGATGTGCCCATGGGCATTCGGCATTGAGACCGACGCGAATACATTAAACAGTTACCGGCTCGATCGGGCATGGCAGTTGGATGAACTATTTAAGCTGGCACAGGAGAATGGCATTTATCTCATGCTTTGCCTCGATTACCACGGCATGTTCCAAACGGAACCGGACACTTGGGGCGCCAATAATAATTGGAAGATCAACCCCTATAACCAGGTGAATGGCGGACCTTGCGCGAATCCGAATGACTTCTTCAAAAATGCACAGGCAGCCGAGATTTACCAAAAGCGTTTGCGCTACCTCGTTGCTCGTTATGGAGCTAATCAAAATCTCCTCGCGTGGGAGTTCCTGAACGAAATCGACAACGTTTATAATTTATTAAACGCAACGGATGTCGCCGCATGGCATGGAACAATGGGAACCTGGCTTCATGCGAACGATCCCTGGAAGCACCTGGTTACCACCAGCCTGACGGGTTTGAGCAATCGTCCGGAAATCTGGAATTTGCCCCAGATGGATTTCTCAATGTTTCACTCCTATAACCTCGCCGCCCCGGCATCCAAGCTTCCCGCGATCCTTGAAGGGATGTGGTCTGCTTACAAAAAGCCGGTGATGCTGGGCGAATATGGAATCGATTTCCGCGGATGGAACCGCGCCGATGATCCCGAGTTGCGCGGCTTTCGTCAGGGGCTCTGGGCCGGGTTGCTCGGTGGCAGCACGGGAACCGGCATGTCCTGGTGGTGGGAAAACCTGCATAGTGAGAATATTTATCCGTATTACAAAGCGGTTACCGATTTCCTCGGCAAATCGGAACTTGGAAAAAACGATTGGTCCCCAATGTCATTTGTAACTTCTGGTGAACCGCCCGTCACGGTGGGGAACCTGGCGAGCAACTCCGCCCCCTTCTCGGTTACACTTCAACTCGGAACCCAATGGGGAATGCGTTCGAAAGGTCAGCTTGCGCTAACCAGCCCGGATGATGCATCTCGCGCCCCAACTCTACTAAACAGCTTTGTCCACGGCACAGCCCATTCTGAACTGCGTAATCCATTCCTCATCTCAACCTGGGCAGGAACCAATGCCCAATTGGTAATGCACCTGAACTCCGTTTCTTCCGGGGCGATTATCAATGTGCGGGTAGATGGGAAAAGTATTTATAGCAAGAGCCTCCCAAACAAAGATGGCGGCTATGCGGTGAACAACGAATATAACGAAAATTTCACAGTCCCGCTCCCGACCGGCAAACACCTGGTCGAAATTCGAAATTCAGGCAGTGACTGGTTTTACCTCGATTGGGTGCGCTTCGAAAACCTGCTTCAGTCCGAGTTCGCGAATGGATGGAAACCTTCTCCGGTCGCCTTTGGAATGCAAAATCCGGCAGAGGCTTTGCTCTATGTGCTCAACCCCGCTATTGATTACCCTTCACAGGCAACGAACTCAAATATTCCGCTTATAACCGGCCAGTATTTGCAAATTACGAACTGGACGAGCGGCGCCGTGACCGCGCTTTGGTACGACCCGACCAATGGATCTGACATTGGGAAAACAGAAGGGACGGTCACCAACCAGTTGCTTCATCTTCCGCTGCCTGATTTCCGGGAAGACCTTGCGGGCCGCATCCTGCCGGAATTGCAAATCCATCGCATCAATCTGAAAACCAACGCGGCGATTGAGATTCAATTAAATCGCCCCGCCTCAGCGCACACAAACCTGGAAACAAGCCATAATTTGCGGGACTGGAGCTCCCTGGCCCGCCTTGAGTTCAACGCAGAATCATTGGAACTGCCGCCAGCGGATTCTCCATCGATTTTCCGGCTGCAAACCCGTGAGTGACCTGGAACTTGTTTCCCATCGTGCTATAATCCCGCCATGCCGAATTCCGCTTATGCCATCGGTCAGGCCGTGTTTTTGCGCACGGACACACCGGATTACGCGGAAGAAACCATCCCATTCAAAACGCTCGAGGAACTGGTCATAATTTGCTCGACCCCACGCGAGAATCTCACGCTCGATAAGATTATGATCTATAGCATGGTTGAGAATGAACCCTGCGCGGTCATGCTCAATTTCATGTC
>JBQCGE010000491.1:0-2950 GCA_051955955.1 Verrucomicrobiota bacterium | reverse complement strand
AAAAGAAACCGCCTTTCCAAACTCCCAAAAGCAGGAAAGGCGGCAGTCCTAAACACACCAACCAAATGTGTAGCTAACGACAGGTTAGCTGCCTAATTATCCCTCCCGACCAGACGGGTGTCAAAAAAAATTTCCCCTTTGAACTGAATTTTTGCTGAACGTTTTGCGAGCCTCGGGATCAGGCTGCAAGCGCCGATTCTTCAAGCGCCTCGGCAATAATTTGTTGCACGCTGGCGAGTTGAAATGGCTTGGCGAGATGAGGATTGCCAACACGTTCGAGAAATTTTTTGGTCTCCTCGGTCACCACATCACCGGTCAGAAAAATAATGCGCCGGGAGAGGTCGGGTTTTTGTGAGATGGCCCGCTCGTAAAATTCCTGCCCGTTCATGCCTGGCATGCGGAAATCGGAGAGAATCAGATCAAACGGCTGCTTTTGAATCAGCTCCAGGGCTTCGCGTGGGTTATTCGACTTCACCGGCGCATATCCGAGCAGCGAGAGCATTTCGGCCAGTAATTCCGAGATGGAAGTTTCGTCATCCAAAATCAAAATGCGGGTAGAAGCTGGATCGACATTGGAGCTCTGAGCTTCACCGCGAGCAGTGGATTCAGCGGGTGGAGCCAGGGTCGCCTCGGGAGTCGTTGTGGGGAGGGACTCCGTTTCGTTTTTCTCTTTTTGAAAGCTGGGGAAATCGAATCTCGTTTGAACCGGTGATGCGAGCGAGCGGAGGTTTGCCGCTGGCAATTCAATGACAAAAGTCGCGCCATTCCCCGGAGTGGCTTCGTAGTAAATGCGTCCTTTATGCTCGCGAATAATATTGTAAGCGAGCGATAGGCCGAGGCCAGTTCCTGCGCCAACGGTTTTGGTCGTGAAGAACGGCTCGAAAATTCGCGGCAAAATCTCGGTTGGAATCCCGGGGCCACTGTCCCCGATCGAGAGATGGACGATCTGATCCGAGAAACGTGCGGAGATTCGCAAACTTTTCCGCGGCACATTTTCCATGGCCTGAAGCGCATTGTTCACAAGGCTGAGAAACACTTGCTTGAGTTGGTCTTCGTTGCCATTGATGAATGGCAACTCCTCGGCAAAGTCGGTGATCACCTCAGTTTCGCTCAGGCGGATTTCAAACTTCCGAAGCTCCAGCACGTTCTCCATCAAGTGGCGCAAGTCCAGTGGGCGGAACGGTTCAGAGTGTTGGCGGGAGAGAACGAGAAAGTTTTGAATCAACCGGGCTGCGCGAGCGGCTTCATCGGAAGCGCGTTCGAGGTCGCGGCGTGTTTCCGGGGTGAGAGAATGATGGGCGAGGACCAGTTCGAGGTACCCTTTCGTCGCGGTCAGTGGATTGTTCAGTTCGTGGGATATGCCGGTGATCATCTGGCCAATGGCGGCGAGCTTTTCCGCATTGCGAAGCTGTTCCTCTGCACGAGCCCGTTCGGCCATTTCGCGGAAAAAGAATTGGTAAGCTTTGATTCCCTCAAACCAAATAGGCGACCCGCTCACCTCCACCTGGACGGTCGTTCCAGTGCCTCGGATCAAACGAACCACCCGTTGGTGAACCACCCATGTGAACCATTGCTGGGCGGAATGTTGCCCGCCTTCACCGACCAGACAGAAGCGGCTTAGATTCAAGTTCGAATCGTGGGTGTTTGAGGCCCCGAGCAGCACCCTGGCGGAATCGTTCATCTCGAGGATTTTCAAATCCTCAGCCGAGGCAATGATGATTGCGTCGCCAGCCTGCTCGAATAATTTTTGGTAACGATCCTCCGTGGATTGCACTTTGGATTGAAGCACTTTTTGGCGCGATTTCACTGCGGCCAATCGCTGGCGGCTCAATTTGGCCGTGGCACGAACTTCTTCCAGCGCGAGCAGAATCATGCTCATCGCAATGAAGAGTTGCAAAATCGCCGAAGACAAATAGGACATTGAGGAAAACTGCCGCGAAAATTGGAGGAAAGGATAGGTGGTCAGATACAACCCCCAGAACGAAAAACCAATCGAGAGCAGCCCGGCACCAATAAAACTGCGCCGCCTCCAGACGATGGAATAAGCATAGGCCGTGACACCACTGGCGATTCCAAGCAATAGGAACGCGGGTGCCTGAACCCACAAGCTGGCCATCGCGCCGATTTCCTGACGCGCAGCCCAATAACTCCAGCCGACCAGCAAAACGAGAGTTGCGCCGAGCAGCAGGTTTGGACACTGCACTTTCAAGAACCGCAAACTGCCCCAAAGAAGAAACAGCGCGGAAGCCCCAACCGTCCAATACTTCAAAATTTCGAGAACAAAATGGCCCGGAAGATCGCTGATGTTCAGCGTCAAAAAAACGGCGTAGCAAAGCCATGCCGTTGTCCAGGTGGTGAAATATTTCCGTTGCGTGTAACGGTTGAGGTATTGAAAAACGGCAACAACAACCCAAACGGTGAGAATGGAAACGAGGAGCGCTGCTTTGATGTAACTGTTCAATGCCTGAGCGGATTCATTTAGCGCATCCTGTTTGTCGTCCTGCCAACGTTACTTCAAAATTGTCGCAAAAATTCCGTTGTGAACGGTCGGGGGCACAACAGTTTTGACGAGTCGCTTCGCCCCAATACCCTGCCCGGTGCGGGCGTTCGGGTCCCAGTAAAATTCGGACGCTGACGACCACGGCAACCCATACCAATGCGCGACACTCTCCGCGATCCGGGCAATTTCAGGAGAGCAGGGGACCAGCGCTGATTTCTGGCGCAGGTTGTAGTCGAGATAACCTTTGCTTTCTTCGACGTAGCAAACGACATGGACGACGTTCGGCATCCGGATCGCGATTAAACGAGAGTGATACCCCTTTGATCCAAGCACGGTGCTGGCCATGATCGAGAAATCATCACAATCACCCGAGCGGGTCGCCAGAAACTTTTCGGGCGATTGTACCACGTTCAAATATTTAAATTCGTAATTGGTGAAGAGCGTGGCGAA
>JBQCGE010000490.1:0-3797 GCA_051955955.1 Verrucomicrobiota bacterium | reverse complement strand
ACACACGGATGATCCACAGGTCGATTTTGTTGAGCTCTATAATGCGAGTAATGCCTCGGTGGATATTTCCGGTTGCGCCATCACGGACTCAATTTCCACGAACAAATATTTAATACCGCCAGGAACGATCCTGGCATCCCGCGCGTTCGTGTCGTTCAATCAAAACGATCTTGGCTTTTCGCTGAGCGCGGCGGGCGAAACCATTTATCTGATTTCTGCTGATAATAGTCGGATTCTCGATGCAATTCATTTTGAGGGTCAGGAAAACGGCGTTAGTTCCGGGCGTTCACCAGATGGGGCTCCAGACATCCGCCGACTCGCCACGCCGACGCCTGGGGCGAAAAATTCGGGGCTGAAAACCGAACAAGTCGTCATTAACGAGTTGATGTATGACCCGATCAGCGGGAACGACGACGATCAATACGTCGAACTTTACAATACTTCCAACCAGGCCATCGACCTGAGCCAATGGAGCTTCGTCAAAGGAATTGATTTCACTTTTCCAGCGGGGGCAAAGATTGCGCCGTTTGGTTATGTGGTGGTCGCCAAAAATGCGGCGCGATTGAAGGGTGCGTATTCGCAGCTCAATACGAATAACACGTTTGGGGATTTCAGCGGGAAATTGAGCGGGTCGGGGGAAGAAGTCTCTTTGGCGAAATTCGATGCTACCGTTTCGACAAATGAGTTTGGCATAGAAGTCACTAATAAAATCCACATTCCTGTCAGCACGGTTGCGTATCGGCCCGGTGGACGCTGGCCCGAGTTGCCGGATGGTGGCGGTTCGAGCCTGGAGTTGATCGATCCTCGCGCGGATACGCTCCGTGCATCCAACTGGCAGGCGAGCGATGAAACATCCAAATCGCAATGGGGAACCTTTGAATACACCGGCAAGCTCGATTTTGGTGATGGCGGCACAACCGCGAATCGCCTTCAAATCACGATGCTTGGGGCGGGTGAATGCCTTGTGGATGCAGTGGAAGTGCTGAATCCAAACGGTCCGAATTTGTTGAACAATGGCGGGTTTGAAAGCGGTACGAGCGGCTGGAATTTCTTTGGGCATCACCAGGGTTCCTCGGTGGAAACATCGGGTGCTATTGAAGGCCAACGGGTCCTACATGTCCGCGCGCCAGGAGATGGTGATACCGGCAATAACAGCATTCGAGGGAACCTGAGCCGCACGCTCGCGTCAGGTGAAACGATTACCATTCGGGCGAAAGTCCGATGGCTTCAAGGGTGGCCGGAAGTGTTGTTCCGGATTCGCGGGGGCTGGCTGGAAATGCCGGTGCGGATGAACGTGCCTGCAAATCTCGGCACGCCGGGACTGCCCAACAGCCGTCTTAAGTTTAATGCGGGGCCAGCCATTTACGACGTGGCTCACTCTCCAATCCTGCCGCAAGCATCCGAGACGGTGAAAGTCACGGCGCGCATTACTGATCCTGATGGCGTTGCCACACCGCGCGTGAAGTGGCGTGTGGATGGGAGCGCCACTACCGGGACGACAAACATGCGCGATGATGGATTGAGCGGAGACGAGTTGGCTGGGGATGGAATTTACACCGCAACACTGACCGGGCGAGGCGCCGGGACAATCGTGGCGTTTACTGTTGAAGCGAGTGACGACGCAAGCCCAGGGGTGACAAACCTTTTCCCAAATGACTCGCCCGCGCGCGAATGCCTGATCCGCTGGGGTGATCCCGTTCCATTTGGCAACTTTCTGCATTATCACATGTGGGACACGGCAGCCACAGAGAACGCGTTCAACAACGTTTCCGGATTGGATAATCGCTATTGGGACACGACCCTTGTTTATGGAAATAACCGCGTGATTTACAATGCTGGTTTCCGCAATAAAGGGAGTCCGTATCACGGGGGCAGGGGAGACATCGCCGTCACTGTTCCCAAGGAGGATCTGTTGCTCGGCATTGATGACCGCGTATTCGGTTCGACGGGCAATGGCGGCAATGAAGGGACAGCGATGAAGGGGGACATCAGCGGATGGATTGGCGAGAAGCTGGGCATTCCATTCCTCCACTCACATTACATGCGCCTCTTCCGCAATGGCAGCCAGCATCGCGGCGGAGAAGGTGGTGGAATCATTTACGACCTCGAGCAACCAAACCGATCCATGGCCAAGAGTTGGTTCGGCGGAGGCGGGGTGCAGGATGACCTCTATAAGATCGCTGTCTGGTTTGAGTTTGGGGATGATAATGGCGGGTTCAGTGCCACGGGCGCCAGCCTGGAACGGTTTGTGTCTGGCGGTGCATACAAGCTCGCGCGATACCGCTATAACTGGCAAATTCGTCCCGATTCACCGACCGCTTCCGATTACAGCAGCATCTTTAATCTGATTGCCGCGGCCAACAGTTCCAGCGAACGGATCACAAAATTGCCGTCCCTCGCAAACATGGAGGAATGGATGCGCGTATTTGCGTTTCATCGCGTGCTCGGGAATTGGGATAGCTACGGCTACAGCGTCGGCCAGAATATGTATCTCTACACGCCGCTCGGCCAACGTGCGGTGCTGATGCCGTGGGATGTCGATTTCGTTCTCGGGGATGGCGACGGGCCAGGCGCTCCGCTTTATGGCGGCCAGGATCCCGTATTGAACACCCTGTTTGATCAGCCGATCTATCGCCGGGCACTTTATCGCGCCTTTCAGGATGCTATCAACGGCCCGATGCAATCGGCGAACTACCAACCGCAAATCGATGCCCGCAAAGCGGCGCTTGATAGCAACGGCGTAACCGGCACTGCCAGCCCGGCGGGCATTGGAAGTTATCTCGAGAGCCGCCGCGCTTTACTGCAAAACCAGATTCAAAGCCAGGATGTTTCCAACCTGAGCATTACGTGCAATGGGGGCGCGGATTTCACGTCCAATTCCGCCACCACCCCACTGACGGGTTCCGCGCCCTTTGCCGTGGCGACGATTGAAATCAATGGAGTGCCCTATCCGGTCACGTGGACGGGGTTAACTACCTGGACTGTGAACGTTCCACTCGGCGGGGCGACCAACGTACTTCAGGTGGTTGGCAAGGACCTTCGCGGCAACCCGGTCCCGGGTGCGACCGATACGATCACCGTGAAATATACCGGCCCCGTTCCCCGAGCCGAGGATTGGATTGTGATCAACGAAATCATGTACCACTCGCTCGCGCCGAACGCGGACTATGTCGAACTCTATAATCGGCATTCGAGCTACAGCTTCGACCTTTCCGGTTTGCAAATGAGCGGGATTGATTATCAGTTCCCTCCTGGCACGTTCATTCCTGCCAATGGCTATGTTGCGATTGCCGAAAACACAGCCGCTTTCGGAGCTGCCTACGGCGCTTCGATTCCTGTGCTTGGCCCATTCGCCGGCAACCTGCAAAACGGAGGTGAAATGCTTCGGCTGGTTCGTCCGGGGGCGACTCCGGCGGAAGAGGTCGTCATTGATGACGTGCGTTATTCAGATATTGCTCCATGGCCGTCGGCGGCGGATGGGCTTGGGCCATCGCTGCAATTGATTGATCCTGCCCAGGACAACTGGCGCGCGGGCAATTGGGCGGCAACCGCTCCGAATGATTCCAATATGGCTACTCCTGGCCGGGCGAATATCACGCGAAGCTTCATTGATGCTTTCCCGAATTTATGGATCAATGAAGTGCTTCCTCAAAACCTGACGGGAGCGAGTGACAACCTGAACCAGCATGAGCCGTGGATTGAACTGTATAACTCCGGATCGACCACAATTGATCTCTCCGCAGCGTATCTCAGTGATGATTCAGCCAATCTCCTGAAATGGCAGTTCCCGGCCGGAG
>JBQCGE010000489.1:0-4363 GCA_051955955.1 Verrucomicrobiota bacterium | reverse complement strand
GCTCGCTCTGGATTGGAGCAAGCAACGGATTGTGGCACTTATCAGATGCGCAATTGCAATCCTTGCCGCCGATTGGTGTGGAAGTGAGCGCGGTTTCCGCCCGGGGTGATGGGAGTGTTTTAATTGGAGGCGCACGGTTCGGACTGATGCAGAAAGCCGCTGGCAATGACGTGCCCCGCCGTGTCTGGCCCGTGAGCAAGCTCTCCAATTTCATCCGGCTTTCGAATGGCGATGTTTGGATGAGCGGAGGCGGGGGGAAGCTGCAAAGGCTCTCTCTTGAAAACGGCGCGGTTCTGGACTTGAACCTGCCTATCGCATCTGAGCGATGCTTTTTCGAAGATCGGGAGGGGAGTCTTTGGGTGGGAACTGAGGGAGGCGGTTTAGTGCAAATTCGGCGCAAGCCGATTCGTCTATTTGAAATCAAGCAGGGCGAAACTTCGCATGCGATTTTGTCTCTCACCGAAGGTGCAAAAGGAGAAGTGTGGCTGGTGGGCGAAACAGGCGGGATTTATCGCTGGGCAAAAGACCGAATAGAACCGGCCGAGATAAAAATAGGTTCAGGTGAGCCGTACTTTGAAGCGATCCAAGCCCGGCGGTCCGGTGGCATTTGGGCGGGGTCGCGTTTTGATGGGCTTTATTTTTGGACGGGGGGGAGCAGCCTGCCGATGAACAAGGCGGCAAGCATCGTCGGCATCACGCATTTGTTTGAAGATGCGCAGGAGCGATTGTGGATTGCATCCAGCAGGGACGGTTTACTGATGATGCAAGGAGGGAGGACAAGGGAGATCAAAGCGCCGGATGGGCAATCGTTCACGCAAGTTTCGGCGGTGGCGCAGGATAACGAAGGCCGCATTTGGATCGGCACGCGCCGAAATGGGCTGGCCGAATGGAAGGAGCATTCCACCCAATGGAAAAACGCGGCGGCTTTGAGAGATGCGCGGATAGAGTGCCTATATCCAGACCTCGAAGGGACGCTTTGGATCGGAACCAACCGCGGTTTGGTGGCGCGCAAAGGAGGGCAATACTATGGAGCCACCACGCAGCAAGGGCTCTACGACAATATTATTTACCAAATTGTGGAGGACTTTCGCGGGAACCTGGTGTTGGGGTCGAATCGGGGGATTTTTCGGGTGGGCAAAGATGAACTGGATGACCTGTTCACGGGAAAGGTCAGCTCGATCGAACCAATCCTGTATGGCGTTGAGGAGGGATTAGGCACCCTGGAAGCGGTAAGTGGAGGCCAGGCGATCAAAACGCGGGATGGGAAACTTTGCTTTTCGACTCACCGGGGCTTGGCGGTGATTGATACCGGACGCCAGGCTTCGACGGTACCTCCTGGCATTCAGTTGGAGGAGATCAGGGTTGGTCAAAAACGATTCTCGCCGCCGCCGAATGGCGTGTTTGAGGTCCGGGCTACTTCAGAGCCGATTGAACTCCGATATGCGGCACTGACGTTTATCGCGCCGGAAAGAGCCCAGGTTCGAATTCAACTGGAAGGTGTATCGGAAGGTTGGGTTCGTTCGAACGGGAGCCGAAACGCGACATTCACCCGGGTGCCGGTTGGAGACCATCATTTCCGGGTGATGGCGCGGGGAGAAACCAGCGGCTGGTCGGAGCCGGTTGATTTGCTGGTGGTGCGGGTTTATCCACCCTTTTGGGAAACGGGATGGTTCAAGGCAGCACTGGTGGCGCTGGCGTTGGGGATCATTTTGATTTTCGCGCAGGCAGCCGCCGCGAAACAAAGGCAACTGGATGGATTGCGGCAACAGATCACGCGTGACTTGCATGATGACCTGGGGAGCAACCTTGGAAGCATCGCGCTTTTGAGCGAAGCGTTGCAGCGCACGCCGAAACATCCAGGTTCAACGTCGGAATTGCTGGGAGAAATCAACAATATTGCCCGCCAAACGCTGGAATCAATGCGGGATGCGCTCTGGTTTGTGGACCCGGAGAAGGATGCCTCGCAGGATTTGGTGGCGCACTTAAGAAATATCAGCGACAGCATGCTGAAAAATACACCGCACGTTTTCGATTCGGGCGAGAGCGAGCGCGGCGTTCCGATCCCGCTGCATGTGAAGCGAGAGGTGGTGTTGATCTTCAAGGAAAGCCTGCACAATGTGCTTCGACACTCCGGTGCAACTGAAGTGCGGATTGAGGCGGAAGTCCGGAGGGGTGAATTCGTTTTTAAAGTGAGAGATAATGGCAAGGGGTTTGATGCTGGGCAGGAGTTCAGCGGGCATGGATTAAGGAATATACGGCATCGTGCTGAAAAGCTCGGCGCTGAATTAAAGGTCACGAGTGAACCGAATTCCGGAACATCAGTGGAATTTCAAGTGAAGTTGGTATAGTAAATGCCCGTGCTCCACAATCAATGCGCCCAATCCGGATAAGCGCAAGTGTGATTGAAAGGGCGCTCATTCAAAGCAAAACCTGAGGATGGAAGTCAAAACAAAGAACGTCGTTTGGATCATCGAAGATAACGACGCGTATCGTCGCACAACGAGCATGCTCCTGAACGAAGCGGAAGATATTTGTTGCGGCGCGAGCTTTCCATCCTGCGAAGAAGCCATCGAAGCGCTGGAAGGCGGTGAGGGTCCAGATGTATTCCTTGTGGATGTCGCGTTACCCGGCATCAGCGGCATTGATGGGATTAAGCGTATCAGGGAACTCAATCCCGAAGCGCATGCACTCGTGCTGACGGTTTTCGATGATGACGAGAAAATTTTTCGGGCAATTTGCGCAGGAGCTTCGGGATATTTGCTTAAGACCAGCGGCATTGAAGAAATTATAGGTTCCATCCGGCAGGTGTTAAATGGAGGAGCGCCGATGACCGGGCAGGTTGCGCGGCGAACGTTGCAGATGTTCACGCGATTTGCGCCGCGCGAGAGCAGCTCTGAACTCACGCCCAGGGAGAAGAAAGTGCTGGAGCTACTTGCGGCTGATTATGCCAAAAAGCAAATCGCCGAGGAATTGCAACTCAGCTTCCATACAGTCGATGCGCATTTGCGCCACATTTATAAGAAGCTGCATGTCCACAGCAGCGCGGGCGCGGTGGCAAAGGCATTGAAGCAGGGCCTGCTTTAACAAATAGGTCAATTTTTTCCAAATCAAACAAACTGATCCCGATTTGAGGGACAGACATCCCGCGTTTGCGGGATACGCAATTACGTAGGTTTCAAGGCAGGCCCTCTCCCGCTACTTTTTCCGGCGACATTCCCAAAATCATGAAATTGTTCTCAACCCTAATAGCGCTCGGGATTTCCGCGGGCGTATCATTGTTTGCGGCAGATTCGACCGCTCCGCAGGTGGTTTCGACGGCGAGCCTTGATAAACTCAGCGTGGGAGTTTGCTTCAACGAAGCAGTGGATCCAACGACCGCCAACGATCCGACGAAATATACCCTTTCAGGCGGGGCGAATGTCATCTCGGCGGAACTGCAAGCGGATGGAACGACAGTCCTGCTCATGATTGATGGACTGACGGGGACTTCCTACAACCTGACGGTGAATGGAGTGACCGATCTGGCGGGGAATGCAGCAAACGCGACTGTCGCGGGCACGGTGCTTGGGTTGACCGCCGCCGATCTGGGTGTGGTTGAAGCTCCCGGAAAAGCAATTGCCTGCGGCCCGGGTGCGGTGGATGTCTATGCCCGCGGCGCGGATATCTGGGGAACCGCGGATTCCGGCCATTTTGTATGGGAAGAGAAGACGGGTGATTTTGATGTTCGTGTGCGGCTGGAGAGTTTCACCGCCCCGTCTGTGTCCGCCAATGCGGGATTAATGGCGCGGGAAACGCCCGATGCCGGAAGCCGGAATGTGCAGATTGTTACCTATTCGAACCAGAAGATTTGGGTTTCCGCTGAGCGGCCCGAAACGGACGGGGCGAGCCGGGTGCTGGGTGGAAATTGGTCTGTGGATTGGCCGACGAACAGCGCTTATCCAAATGTCTGGCTGCGGCTGAAACGGGTGCAGAATACATTTACCGCTTACGGAAGCACCAATGGCATGGATTGGTTGCAGGTGGGCGATAGCGTCACCCCGGAGAACCCATATCCGGATACGGTATTGGTCGGGATGCGCACCAGCCCTGTTGAGGTGCAGGTTGCAGGTTCCACTGCAGCCGCAAAGTACCGTGATTACGGCAACTACGCGATTACCAACGCAACCATCTCGATTTCACAACAGCCGGCAAACACAACGATTCGTGAGAATACAACAGCGACCTTCACGGTGAGTGCGGAAGTAACCGGCACCTCAGCTTCGAACCTGAGTTATCAATGGCAAAAAGATGGCGTGAACATTCCCGGCGCAACCAGTGCGAGTTACACAACGCCTGTTTTAACCCAGGCGGATAACAATGGGCA
>JBQCGE010000488.1:0-2951 GCA_051955955.1 Verrucomicrobiota bacterium | reverse complement strand
GCTACGACACTTCCTCCCGCATAATTTGCAACCAGGGCAAATTTTCCGCTGGGATCGATACTGATGTAGCATGGGCCATCCCCAACAGTGCTCTGGTCATTGATTTTCACCAGATGGTCCCCATCGATGCTGAACGCAGTGGCGGAACCGCTCCGAGCGCTTTTATAATTGCTCACCTCGTTCACTGAATAGAGGAACTTGCCGTCTGGATGAATCGCGAGATAGGAGGGGCTGGAACTTTCAGCGGCGAGACGAACATTCTGGAGCGAACCATCCTGATCCGAAATTTCGCAGGTATAAATGCCCTTGCTCTCGCCGCCGGTGTAAGTGCCAATGTAAACTCGAATGGTATCCGCCGCATGGCAAATGGAGGCGGAGAGGGCCAGGGTGCAAAGGGCCAGGCTCAGTTTTAATTTCATGCGGCAATGAAACTCGTCCCAAGGGCGGGAGGCAATCGCAGAATAAAACTGTTTTAAGTTGAATGACGGTATGCTAAAAGGCTCTGACGCTGGTGAAGGTAATGGTCAGATTGGCAGGATTTGTATGCGCGCTTTACTGCTATTAATATTTTTAGTGGGCCACACATTTGGAGCGTCCCAGTTCGGAACGCCTTTTTATCTCCATGCTTATGGCGGTGTGACCCAGACCGTCACAAATGATTTTAACGGTGATCATATCGTGGATATCGCTTCGGTGGGTGTGAACGATCCTCTTGCGGACAATGGAGCATTAAGCGTTTTGTTAAGCCGACCCGATGGCACCTTCAGCAGCCGGACGTACTTTCCCGGTGATGGGGTTTGGGCTTTAACGGCGAATGACCTCACAGGAGATGGACACCCGGACATTGCAGTGGCCTGCACTGGACGAATGGAAAATCGCGGAACGATTGTTCTATTGGTCAATGATGGAACGGGAAATTTTGCGACAACTATTCTTCGAGAGAGCCTGCTTTTTCCAAGGGGGATTGTTTCCGGAGATTGGGATCACGATGGAAGAAACGATATCGCCTATAACTATGGTTACGAGAGTTCGACCATAGCGATTCTGCTCGGCATTGGTGAGGGCACCTTCACGAACGGCGTTGAACTGAAGGCGGCGGCTTGGGCTCCGACACTGGCAGCATCAGACCTGGATAACGATGGCTGGCTCGATTTTGCACTGCCATTAAACAATTCTTCGGTCCAAATATGGTTCGGCAATACGACCGCGCAGTTTAACTCCACTCTGACATTGCCGCTGGATGCAGTTCCAAGCGCGGTTAAAATCGCTGACCTGAATGGCAATGGCCACCCGGATCTTTTATTTCCACATTTGAGCGAAGGCTTTATTTCTGTTTACAACAACAGCGGTAGCCGGAATTTCGCTTACAACAGAGTTGGAAATGTAGGGGGCGTGGATGTTGCTGTAGGGGACTTCAACCGGGATGGCACCAACGATCTGGCGCTTGCGTTGGCAAACGAAAGAAAAGTGTCACTTTTCACCGGAACGGGAAATGGCAACTTTACCTTCTCAACCAATTACACGACAACTGGGCAGAATGTTTACTGGCTTGATAGCGCCGATATTAACGGAGATGGGAAAGCCGATCTGCTTGCGGGCACCAGCTTCACCGATTTCCCAGTCGTGATTTTTCCCAATGGCGCTGAGTTTGGCAGGCTTCAATTAAACGCGAGGCCAATTGCAGCAAACAAACTCCGTTTCTTCTGGCCGCTTACAGACCCGGGATATCAGCTCGAGTCATCGCCAGAGTTGAATCGTGGTGAATGGTCTCCCTTGACCGAAACGGTATCGACAAATACAGATTCTTTTTCGGTCGTTGTTCCCCTCTCCCAACCGAACCAGTTCTTTCGCCTCGCAAAACCGTAGCGCAATTCTACTTCACGCCAGCAGCAGATGATCCCCCGGGAACGAGATATTGGGCCAGAGCCTGGGTCACATTTTCCGGCATGCGTTGCGGTTTTTCATGGACGGTGGTGGAGACATGATTGGTGCTGCCGCGAACAAGGAGTTCGTTATCACGCGTGATTTCATATTCGAAATTGAGGCGGATAGAGGTGAGTTGGGTGATCCAGAGGGTGATCTTGAGGAGATCGTCGTAACGAGCGGGCTTCAGATATTTTAGGCGGCACTCGATTACGGGAAAAATGATGTCCTGTTCCTGGAGAGATTTGGCTGAGAGATTGAGAGAGCGGCTGAATTCACCTCGAGCAGCTTCAAGGAACTCCAGGTATCGCGAGTGATACACATGGTCGCCAATGGTGCAGGCTGCATAGGTCACTCGCATTTCCCAGGTAAATTTTTTTCCGCCGGCGTTGTGCATCGGAAATCTCTACGACGGAGCGAAAACGGAGCGCAAGACATTTGCAGGGGCCAATTCCAAGATATTTGCGCGGCGGTTCGTTTGAACTATCTTTAGAACATGGACTGGCAGCAATTGACAGCTTTGCTGATCGTTGGCGCCACGGCTCTTTGTTTTCTTTGGAACCGTTGGCGTCCGAAAAAAGCGAACCTGAAAGATACCCATTGCGGCTGCTCATCCGCCCCGCAGCTCGGACCGAAACAGTCCATCCAATTCAAGGCACGAAAGGGGGAGCGCCCTCAGCTGATTGTGAAAAACCAGCCCAGCGGCGGCTTGCCATAAAAGCGAAATCCAGATAGTACAGAACCTGCACCATGTCGAAATCCAGCCCGTCGTTATGTTATGTCAAGCGCCCCCAAACCGCGGGTGAGAACGAAACGTACTGGGTGCCGAACACGGATGTCTATGTGACCGAGGGCGGCCTGGTGATCAAGGTGGAGCTTGCCGGGATGCAAAAAGAAGACCTGCAACTGGTAATTGAGGGCAGCAAAGTAAAAATCAGCGGGCATCGTCCCGATGGATGCCGCGGGCCGAAGTGCAAATTTCTGGTGATGGAGATCAATTATGGCGCCTTTGAAAGCGTGATTGAACT
>JBQCGE010000487.1:0-3487 GCA_051955955.1 Verrucomicrobiota bacterium | reverse complement strand
AAGTTCCTCGTGGGCTTCGGTCGGGTTCCCAAGCATCAGCCAGCCTTCAGCCGCTTCCAGATGAAACTTTTCGGTGTGAGATAAAGTGTTCATGCGCGTGCCCCTTCCTTCGTTTCATTTCGGGCCAGCTTGAGCCATTGTTCGAACCATTTGGATTCATTCCAGTCGTTCATAACCACTCTTTCCTTCATGAAAAAAGTTAACCAGCGCCGTTCAGAATGGATACCGGAGCAGGGTATGAGAATCGGGCAGGGCTGACCCTGAGCAGGGCTTAGCCATCATGGATGAACCTCTCTGGGCATGAGGAGCACACATGGCAAGCCAAACCGCCATTGGAAGGATGCTTGTAACTCCGAGAGACCCCACTTGGAACCCACTTGAGGGCCTTCGCCATGGCTGAATAATTTTGCAGGCCATAATTGACCTGCCCCGTCGAGGCATTACTGTTGGGAACCGATTTTTAGCCCTTAATAGCAGGATTGCCAGGAATGCCAGATATGACGCAGAACACGTTGGAACAGACCCGCCGCGAGATGTCCTCCGGGGATGTCGCGGCCATTGGTCAATTGCGGGATTTGTATGGGAAGTTGCGCGCGGAAATCGCCAAGGTGATCATTGGCCAGGAGGATGTTATTGAGCAGCTTTTGATCTGCATCCTCGCGCGCGGTCACGCTTTGTTAATGGGTGTGCCCGGATTAGCCAAGACGACCATCGTCAATTCGCTCGCGCAGGTCATGTCCCTGGAATTCAATCGAATCCAATTCACTCCCGACCTGATGCCTTCCGATATCACCGGCACAGACATTTTGCAGGAAACCGATACCCCGGGCCGCCGTGCTTTTCAGTTCGTGAAGGGGCCCATCTTTGCCAATATTATTCTGGCGGACGAAATCAACCGCACCCCGCCCAAGACCCAGAGCGCATTGCTGGAAGCGATGCAGGAGCATCGTGTTACGGTCGCTGGACGTATCTTCCCGTTACCAGCGCCGTTTTTTGTTTTGGCAACCCAGAACCCGATCGAGCAGGAAGGGACCTATTCGCTGCCGGAAGCGCAGTTGGACCGCTTCATGTTTTTTATCCATGTCGATTACCCTACGCTGGAGGAGGAGCGCCGGATCGCGCGCGAAACGACTGGAGCTTCGCCTGCCAAACTGGAAAAATTAATCAACGCGGAACAGGTGCTCTCCTACCAGGAACTCGTCCAGCGCGTCCCCGTCCCCGATCATATTTATGATGCCGCAGTGACTTTGGTTCGGCATTCACGCCCAAAAACGGACGAAGCAGCCGCCTCGGTCAAAAAATGGGTTACATGGGGTGCCGGTCCCCGCGCTGTTCAATATCTAATCCGCGGGGCCAAGGCGCATGCGGTACTGCATGGCAGTTACCTCGTCCGCCTGGAGGATTTGGAAGCGGTCGCTCAGCCGGTACTGACGCACCGTATTTTGACCAATTTCCAGGCCCAGGCCGAAGGCATCACCAGCCCGATCATCATCGACCGGCTCGTAGCCGAAATGCGTGGAGAACAGGAGCGTGGCTGACAACCGCAGTTTGCTCGACCCGGAAGTGCTCGCGCGCTTGATGGCGCAGCCGTTAATGTCCCGTTTCCCAATGGAAGGGACCATTTCCGGCCAGCACAAGAGCCCCCATCGCGGCTCCAGTGTCGAGTTCGCCGAGTACCGGAATTATGTTCCGGGGGACGATATTCGCCGTTTGGACTGGCGTGTGTTCGGACGCACGGACCGCTTTTATCTGAAGGAGTTCGAAGCGGAGACCAACCTGCGCTGTTATCTGGTTCTGGATTGCAGCGGGTCCATGGCATTCGACGGAGGGCAGGGGAGTAAGCTCGAATACGCCCGCAAACTGATCGCCACGCTGGCATACCTTGTCATTCATCAGGGCGATGCTGCGGGGCTGGTTTGCGCAGGTGAAGCTGCGACCTTGGAAATTCCTCCTCGCCGGACCCCAACCCACCTGCAATTGATGACCGATACGCTCCTGGCGACGGAAGCGAAAGGTGGGACGAATCTCCCATCGGTGCTTCACGACCTTGCCGAAAAAATCAGGCCACGCGCATTGGTCGTTGTGGTCTCAGATTTGTTTCATGATCCGGAGGAAATCCTCGGCGCATTTCAGCATTTGCGCTTCAAAAAGCATGACCTCGCAATCTTTCATCTACTCGATCCCGTCGAGGTCAATTTTGAATTTGATCGGCCCGTTCGCTTTGTGGATTTGGAGAGTTCATCCAGCATCGTCACCGAACCGGCCATGATCCGGAATGAATATCTCGCCGCCTTGAACCGTTTTCTCGAGCAGGTTCGCGCCGGTTGCAGCGAGTTCAAGGCGGACTACAAGCGCGTGCAAACGGATCTACCGTACGAAAAAGCTCTGGCCGATTTCCTGGTGGAACGCGCCCGAATCGCCGCAAGCAGATGACCTTTTCCCCCGCATGACATTTCTTCAACCGTCCATCTTGTGGGGATTGCCGCTGCTGCTGATCCCGGTGATTATTCACCTGGTCAATCGCCTCAGGCACAAGCCGCAGCCATGGGCTGCCATGCGCTTCTTGCGCAGCGCCAGCCAAAGCTCCGTCAGCCAGGCCAAGCTGAAGCAGTTTTTGATTTTACTCTTCCGAATGCTCGCCATCGCCGCGCTCGTTATTTTTCTTAGCCGTCCACTCGCTGGCGGATGGCTGGGCTGGGCACTCTCGCCTGCGCCCGAAGTAATCGTGCTCGTGATGGATCGCTCTCCCAGCATGGAGGCTGAGGCGGGCTCCAGCGGGAAATCCGCTCGGGAACAAGCGCTCAATCTTTGGGCCGAAGCACTCAAAAGTTTCCAGGGCGCCTCACGTTTCGTGCTGATCGATAACCGCGAGGGCAGCAAACCGATCGAGTTGCCGAACTTAACCGCTCTGAAGGAATCCGAATTTACCGGCCCGACCGATCACGGCTCGGACCTTCCATCCATGCTGCAACAGGCTTACACCTACCTTGTGGATTCGAAATCCGGGGCGGCGGAGGTTTGGATCGCCTCCGACTTGCAGCAGAGCAATTGGAAAGCGGCCGATTCGCAATGGCAAAAGATCGTTCGCGAGTTCAATGCCCTTCCGCAAAAGGTCCGATTCCGGCTCCTCACCTTTGATCCACCCACGCAGGATAATGTCTCCATCACCCTTGTCGACGCGACGCGGCGCACCCGTAACCAGCAATCGATGTTGGAAGTGACTTTGGACCTGAATCGTCGAGCTCCGTCAACCGATCCCATTTTGCTCAAATGCAATATCAACGGCGCTGAATCCCAAAACGCAATTGTCATGGAAGGCCAATCGCTTCGCTGGCGCGGCGCATTTCCACTCGGAACCGCAACGGGCTCCGGCTTTGGAAAATTTGAACTGCCCGCCGATGCAAATGCCCGCGATAACACCGTTTATTTCGCCTACGAACCGGAGCGAAACGCGACCGCGCTCGTAGTCAGCACCGAGTTAAACGCC
>JBQCGE010000486.1:0-4860 GCA_051955955.1 Verrucomicrobiota bacterium | reverse complement strand
GCTTTGATCAAGCCAGGGCCGGATTGCATGATGCGGTTATCCCATGGAGTTGGGGAGACCGAGAACTTCACGTAAGGCCGTGCCGGGCCAGTGTAAGTGGCATAGGCAGGAATCGAGAGCGGATCGACAGATTGATTGCCGATCAGCGAGTGCTGACCCGAGTTCTTGTCAATGGAGAGGAACTCGATGTTCACACCGCCGCTCCCTTGCCAGTACAGGATACGGACAGGGTAGATGCCATCTTCAGGAACAACGACGCCGAAGGCAAAGTTGTTCGGGCTGGAGCCTGGGGTTGGCACGTAGGTGCTGGGAGCACCGGGATTCGGCAGCGGATTTGCATTACCACGACCGAGGTTGGCGAAGCCGAGCAAGGTTCCGAGCGTATCACGTGGATCGGTGCCGGAAGAGGCCAGGAAACCGTCGTCGCTGTTCACTGCCCAGATGTAAGCGCCCTTCTTCAGGTCGAGGTAGGTGCGGAATTCCGCAACGTAGTTTTCAACGCCGCCGGTTGATGAACCACTACCCGGCAAGCCAGGCAGAGTGACATCGGTGCCACCGGCGAAGATGCCAGTATCACCACCGACTGGGTTGGAGTTCATGTTCAACGGAGTGAGCAAGCTGAACACGCCATTGGCATCGGCCTGGCTCAAATCAGCAAGGTTCGGATATGGCTCACCGGTGTGTGGATCGATATCGCCACCGAAGATCTGCATCTCGGGCCGAGGCATGCGGTTCTGATCGCCGACGTTTGGCAGGCGAGCACCATTGCCCTGATTGCCATCGAGTGAGCGGTCGATCTGGTTTACAATCGCCTTGAACGTGTTGAAGTCAGTCTTATTCACGTTTGCCGCGGCAACTTTGTTGGCAGCTGGAATGACAGCGTAAGGAACGACAGAGAAGCTCCAGTTGTTCGTCACGTTCACTGTGCTGGCCCCGTCCGTGTAACTGAACACAACGGAAGCGGTGTTGTTCGCCGGCTTTAACAGGTCAGTGACCGAGCCAGTGCGCTTGATGGTGGTGATGTTGCCGCTCTTGGTGGCAGCAGCAGTCACAGGAGTATCATTGACAGTGAGGCTCACAGAGGAGGCATTCACAGTTGCCGCACTTCCGTCGGTAATTTCAGCAACCACATCCTGGTCGGCGAAGACGAAGAGTTGGTTGTTTTCAGGAATTGCGCGTGAAACGTATGGAACGCGAGGAGCGGTGACTGGATAGGACTTCACGACGAAGTTCGCGTTGCGGTCGTTCACCAGAACTTTTTCGCCAGTGGTTTGGTTGATGACGAAAAACTCGCAGTTCGCGTCGCTGCCACCTTCCCACCAGAGCAAGCGGATGGGGTAGATACCGGCAGTTGGGACATAGACATCAAAGAGAGTGTCTGATGAACCGCGGCCGCCATTGAAGGAACCGAGGGTCAAACCGAGGACGTTCTTTGCGCTACGCGCGGTGCTGACTTTGAAGCCGTCATCGCTATTCACACCAAAGGTGTAGAAGCCTGCTGGCAGATCGAGGTAAGCAGTGGCTTCCGCGACGATGTTATCGTTGTACGGAGGGAACGATGGGTCACCATTATTTGGTCCTGGCTCAACGCCTGGAATTGGATCATCAGCGACAGCTTGAGTGCCGACGCCGTCAGCCCTGAAGTTCCCGATGTCCGAAGCGGCACCGGCAGATGCTGGATATTGGTTCCAGTTGATGACGGTAACGGGATAAGAGCCGTTGTCCGGCCCAGCGGGAATGAGGTTTGCATAAGGCTGCCCGGTGGTTGGATCGATATAACGTCCAGCCAGATGGCGCTCTGCGTTGGCAGTGGTGTTGGCATCACCCGGAGTGCGGCCATGATCCATCTGATTCAGGCGCACCTCGAAGCCTGATCCTGCAGTGCTCACACCGGTGGCGGCGTAGTCCGCCGGAATTGTGGTGTAGCTGGCAGCGATGAAGGTGCGATCACCCGTGCTTGCAACTCCAAAGTTATCTTTGAAGCTGATATGCACCGTGTTCGTGGAACCCACTTCCAAAGGAGCCGGAGCTGCATAACGAACGAAGTTCGTGGAACCTACTTTCGTAACGGCAGTCGGGGTGACGGCTGCTCCGTTTAATTGCAGGGCGAGCGAAGCCGTATCCAGCACAGTGGTGCCCACATCCGAGATTTCAACGGTAAATCCGCCAGCGTTTGGACGAAAACCGGAGATAAATGCGGAGGTGAACGGTGCGGTGGTCAGCTTGATATTATCAATGTGAGTCGCTTCCCATGAACCGCCTGTGCGGGCGCCGAGAACGATTCGGCCCGCGCGAGGAGTGAAGCCGGTGGCGAGACCACCAGCAGGAGTCACTTCCTGACCTTTCCAGAAGATCTTCACATGACCCGAATCATCGAGTTCTGCTTTAAAATGCTCCCACTTCAGGTTCTTGATCCATTGAGCCCAGGTTACGGGGTCATCCCAATAAAAAGGTTGAGGAGTGGTGGCATCGGCCGCGTCAACCACGCCATCGCCATTCAGGTCGAGATCGCTCAAGGCGCCCGTCTGCATGGAAAGGTTGTAGTTGGCATCGTTGGTCGCCAGGTTAATGAAACCGTCGCGATTGTATTCGTACTGAGTTCCCTGTGCGCCAGGCAATGGCATGGTGGGCAGGTAGATATTGCCAGGACGAAGGGGAAGTGGGAGCTGAGCCAGCAATTTCCCATCAACGCGAATGCTGAGGCCGGCGATATCCTGCACGGTTCCACCGTTCAGGACGTTGCCGCTCTGCCAGGTATCAAAACCAATGGCGAGACCGGTTTGTGTGCCTTCCTCAGGCAGGTTGCCTTCGGTATCGCTGGCCGCGAATTCCCCGCCTGATACTGTTGGGTCATCCACGTTGCAATAATTTATACTAAAACCATCCGCTGGAGGAGTGGTGCCACCGCCGATGCGCATGTCGCATTCGAAGGTGAAGGATTTAATGACGAGGCCGTTCTCGAGGTCTTTGAAAACCAATTGAGAACGCTCGCTACCGCGTGCATCGGTAAGGGCAAGGTATCCGTCTCCAGTAGCTCCGGAAGAGCCGCCATCCGGACGCCACTCAGCTGAAGTAGCCCCGCTGGGCTCGGTGTAAAGATCTGTCCCCGTGGGGTCAGTGTTGAAGTCATGGGTCGTTGTTGCTGCTTTGAGGGAGCCGAGGCTCAAGGCCAGGACTCCGGCGATTCGCAGCAGTTTGGTCATGTATTGAACACGCATATGCGATTATTTCGGTTGTCACCTCCCCGGCCGACGCGATACCCCCTTGAGATTTCTCAAGTGAAAACCTTCTCCGTTCGAAAAGAACGAAGGCCAGTCTGAGAGGAACTTGTTTGCAGCCTAACCATTAGGTTGTTAGGGAGTCAACTATTTTCGTCAGGTTCCTAATCACTTTCGGGTATTCTCTGATGGAAGGGGCACGAAAGGCGTCACATTCAGGAAAACTAACGAACTCTATTCGCTACAGAAATCGCAGAAGAATTTTCGTGGGATATTGGCCAATTCAGGAAACTTCGAGCCGGGCAATGTTATCCATAATTTGATCGGCCACTTCCTGATAAATTTCCTTAAGACGGGGTTTGGAGCAGGATTTAGCTTCCGCGCGCAGAGCAGTAAAATCAATGGGTCTGCCAAATTTGACGGCGACCCGTTTACCGGGCCGGGGAATTTTATGGTGACGTGAGAATGCTTCGAACGTTCCAAAGACACGAACGGGAACCACGGGCGCATCGGATTTAATAACCGTGAGACCTACCCCGGAACGGGCCTTTTGCAGTTCACCATCGCGGGAGCGGGTTCCCTCAGGAAAGAGAATGATGCCGTTGCCCTTGAGCAGCCGGTCGAGGATGGTTTTAAGGCCAGCAGCTCCCCCACCCTCGCGATCCACGGGAACAGCATTGACCTCACGCAATATCCAGCCGATGACGGGGAAGCGGAAAAGCGTATCGCGCGCCATGTAGTTGATCTCCCGAGGAATTGCGCTTCCGACGAGGGGCGGATCGAGGAAGCTTGCGTGGTTTGAGGCGAGGATGAGCGGCCCGGTAAGCGGGACATTTTCGGCCCCCTGCACGCGCCAACCGAAGTAAAAACGGAAGAGGGCGCGGGAAAGATTCCAGCCAATGCTATAGAGCAGCTTCACGGATCAGGACTGGGCTTGAAAGTCAGGCGGCAATTTGCGGCGAATTTCCTCCAGGATTAAGGCAGAGGTTTCCTCGGCGGTCATGCCGGAGTTATTGATCACGCGCGCGCCGAGCGGGATCATCAAAGGTGCGGCGGCGCGCTGGCTATCGCGCTGGTCACGGGCGGCGAGATCTTCATTCACACCTTCTGAAGTGCGGCGACGGGAACGTTCAGCGAGTGTGGCGTCGAGAAAAAACTTGAAATCCGTCTCGGGAAAAATGTGTGAACCGATGTCGCGTCCTTCCATGACGAGATTGCCAAATTGGAGGCATTCGCGTTGCTCCTTCTTCATCCAGTCGCGAACTTTAGGGACAGCGGCCACGTGTGGAACGGCGGCACTGGTTTCAGCGGTGCGGATTTCCTTTTCCGGATAATAATCATCAACCAAAAGGCGGACTTTCCCGTCGACGCAGTCGAGCTTTGCGTTCCACTTGCGGCAGGCCTGCGCGACGGCCTTTGGGTCATGGACATCAATTTTTTGTTTTAGGCAGTACCAGGCGAGGGTGCGGTACATCGCACCGGTATCGACATAAACAAACCCGAGACTCTTGGCAATGAGTTTGGAGTTGGTGCTCTTGCCGCTGGCGCTGGTGCCATCAATGGCTATGACAATCGGTTTGGACATGGTCAATGAGCGCGGAGGTGTTCGGGCGAGAGCCGCTGTCGCGAGGCCGAATCAATA
>JBQCGE010000485.1:0-3844 GCA_051955955.1 Verrucomicrobiota bacterium | reverse complement strand
GCTTTTTCGCGCGCGCGTGAGAGGTCGAGACCTCCGGTGCGGATGAATTCGACGATGTGTTGCAGTTCATCCCGATCGAACCAGCATCCATGCCCCTTGCAGGTGTCGATAATGACTCCGCTGCATCTGGCGAAGTTAACTCGGTGCATGAGGCAACGGCAATGAGGGCAGCGCACGTACTTGATGACAGGATCGAAGGAGCGCTGGCCAGGGATGAAGGCAGATGATGCAGCACCCAGAACTGTGGACTGGCGCTCCCGATCCACGCAGATAGAATCAAAAGTGGAGGCTTCCACACAAAGACCATGGCATCTTTCACATTCAGAAACAGTGGTCTCGCCGAGCTGAACCTGGGCGAGCTTTTTGCCATCGCATTTCGGACAGGGCATTTCTGTAGCAGAGGCAGCGGAGCGCTCACTTTTCGCGCCGCAATGGGGGCAAAACTTGGAACCCTCGAACATCATGGCAAAGCAGGAGGGACATGAGATTGTGGCCAGGCGAGTGCCGCAATGCAGGCAGTTGGGCGCATCGCTTGAAACGGAGGCGCCGCACATGGGACAGTTCAGGTTACCAGCTTCCATGGGAATTACGATTCAACTAATTCGGAACAAATTCTAACGATAAAATCGGCAGAACAGAGAAACAAGTAAACGCAAATTGCAGTTGCGAGGAAGCGAGCTCGTTTGCGTTTAGAGAGTGTTTTTGGAGAGGAGCTGGTCGAGAAAATCGCCCAGTGCCCGGGCGGCTTCAACAGTCCTGTGCTGGAACGCGAGCAGTTCCGCAAATTTCCAGGGAGAGCGGACCAAAGCCCAGCTCAATTTGCCGTAATGAATTTTTTGAGCTGGGGTCATCAAGGTGTTGAAATCGAGCGGGAGATCATCGCCCGCACTGTCGGAGATGACCCGGATGGTGGCGCTGGGGATACCGCGGTCCGCGCAGCGCTCACGAATGCTTTCCGATTCCATTTCCACCGCGTCGAGACCGGTGCCCCGCCAGAGGCGAAGCTTTTCCTCTGAAGTGATGGCGACGCGGCGGGCGCAGAAAAAGTTAATGGGAGTGGCCCCGGCCTTGCGAATCTGGTCGTGAAGGATAGAACCGTCATCGGCCTGAAAAACGATTTCGTTGTTTTTCAAGGCGGGATTGAGACCTCCCGCGAAGCCACACGTAAGCACCAGACGAGGTTTAACCTTCTCCAGGATTTTTTCGATTTCGCGCTCGGCATTGTCGCGTCCCATGCCGGTGAGGAATCGACGCACGCCCGGGCTGCCTTTGAAGGATTTCGTCTCCTCTTTCACCGCGAAAGTGATGGCTATTGGCGATTCCGGTTCGCTCATGATTATTCAGTGCGGCCCTGCATGAAAAGAAAAGGTGGTGCTTGCAGGCGACCGGGCGCCCTTATGGCAACCTTTGGGGTTGATGGGAAAGTTTGCTGTAAGTCGCCAAAGCGAGCAGAGGCCAGCTATTTCGATACATGTCGTACTTGAGGTAAAACACTTTTGGAAAGCCGGTGCCGGTGGTTTCAGCTTCCGCCCAACTGCCATCCCTGCTTTGGGTGCGAATCAAATATTCGACACCGCGAATGAGGCTTGGGTTTTGCGGATCACCAAAGGTGCATAGGGCCATGACAGCCCATGCGGTCTGGGAGGCCGTGCTGGGCCCCTGCCCCTTGAAAACCGGATCGTCATAGGTGTTGCATCGTTCTCCCCATCCACCATCTTCGCGTTGGACGCTCTCGAGCCATGCCTTTGCCTTGAGCAACCATGGCTCCTGCATGTTCCACTTGAGGGCATGTAGGCCGCGCAAGACCTGCCATGTGCCGTAGATGTAGTTGACGCCCCAACGCCCGTACCAACTGCCATCCTCCTCCTGCTCGTTCTTAAGATAATCGAGCGCTTTTTGAACCTGGGGATGATCGACACTGAAATTCTCATAACCGAGCAGTTCCAGAATTCGCGCGGTGATATCGGCGCACTCGGGGTCGAGCATCGCATTATGGTCAGCGAACGGAACTTTCTCGAGAATACCCTTGGTGCAATCTTTATCAAATGCGGCCCAGCCACCATCCTTGCATTGGAACGTGAGCATCCATTTCAACCCGCGCTTCAGGCACTCATCGCGTTTGCGGGGGTTGTCGGTCGGAATCTGGCGCAATGCGAGTAGAACCATGGCGGTGTCGTCGACATCCGGATTCCATTTATTTTCAAATTAAAAAACCCAACCACTGGGTTCAACATCGACTGCGTTTTTATAAATCCAATCCCCGCGGAAGCGGATTTCCTTGCTCATGAGCCATTCCGCGGACTTTTTCAAAGCGGGATGATCTTCGGACATTCCGGATTCGCGCAGACAAATTGCAACAATCGCCGTGTCCCAGACGGGGGATAAACAAGGTTCGATGCGGACTGTATCCTCGTCTTCATGCTCCAGGTTTTTGAGTTCACGCTCAGCCCGCAGAACTTCTGGATGATCGTCAGGGTAGCCAAGGGCTTTAAGTGCGATGAGTGAATTGAGCATCGCAGGGAAGATTGCGGCGAGGCCGTTGGAACCTTCGAAGCGTTCGAGCATCCATTCCTCGGCTTTCTTTAAAGCACGTTTGCGGAATGGACGGAGCTTATTGTTCTCGACGAACTTGTGGAGTCCATCGAGCCAGAGGAAGAAATTCCGCCAGGTGAAAATTTGTGGGTCGGGTGCGAGAGCCAGATCCCGCTCGTGCATGCCCTCAGGGTAAAGCTCGTCAAGATTGACTGATACTTTCCGGGTGGGTTTGAAATGGTTGATGATTGCGAGCGGGACGAGCATTGAGCGAGTCCACGAACTCATCTCATAGAAATTCACGTGAAACCATTTGCCGATGAGAATGATTTCGCACGGAATGGTGGGAACATAATCCCAGGGAAAAAGGCCAATCAGGGCGAGGTAGAGCTTGGAAAAGGTGTTCATACGGGGAACACCTCCGAGATTTAACGCGACCTCGCGCGCTTTAAGCATGCGTGGGTCAGTAACGGGAATGCCCGCTAGCTTCAGCGCCAAATAGCACTTTATGGGGGCATTCACCTCTGATGGCCCACCATGGTAAATATTCCAGCCGCCATCGGGAAGCTGCATGGAAAAGATGTGGTTAACGGCTTTGCGCTGCCATTCGGGATCGACTTTACCGTTCCAATGATGGTAGGCGATGGTATCAGCCACAAGCGTGGCATCGACCATCAATTCACCGACCCAGTATCCCTGCGGATTTTGCTCGCGAAGGAGGTAGGCCTGCGACAATTCAATAGCCGTTTCGAGACGATGTAAAAGGCGGATTGTTCCGCCCTCCGACACCCTCTCGGTTCGGCGGTTCGACGAAGTGAAACCAGACACGCCGGATATTTTTGGCATGAGAATCCTTGCTGTAAAGTAGTTTCTGGCATCCTAACAGGGGGTTCACTGGGGTGGTAAGGGGCTGCTTTGGGCAAAACCAGGGGGTTAGGATGACAGGGGTGAACAGGAACCAGCGGAGATCGCTTGCTTAGCTAGTGATGATTTTCTGACGCTGAGACGGCACTTAATGAAAGCCGAGAAGCCTTCCACCTTGATAAGTGATGAATGAGAGAATCCATGCCAAAGCTCCCATGTATGCCCACTGGAACAAAGGCCAACGCCAGGAGTTGGTTTCGCGCCGAACGACCGCAATGGTGCTGACACATTGCAGCGCAAGTACATAGAACACCATCAAGGTGATACCGGTTAATGCTGTGTAAACTCGTTCTCCATTGGGGCGCTTTTGCGCCTTCAACGTTTCGGCAATATCGTCCGTCTTCTCGCTATCGGCGGACCCGACGTTATAAACCGTTGACATGGTGCT
>JBQCGE010000484.1:0-3753 GCA_051955955.1 Verrucomicrobiota bacterium | reverse complement strand
AGAGGCGGCTAGCGAACTGGATGAAATAATACTGTAGGTCTGGCCTCCCGAGGGGGCGATACATCCGCCCGGGGCGAATATCACTGAACTATTTAGTACAGGTATGCATTCTTGCCATCGCCACTCAAGGCTTGCCACTGAACCTTTGAGAATGGGCGCGTCTCAACATGCGCGTCGGTAAACACTGCGTTATTGCTTCGAACCCTCGATCCCTTTGGCCCAAGGCTGTGTCCTCCACTTGCGGATGTGACAACCTTCTTGTCGGGATCCCAACCGCCCATCAACCAATCCGAAGCGATAGGCTGTGCTGCAGCTGTGGAATCCTCGATCTTTATTGGCCAGGGCTGCGAAGTTCGAGTCTGGATTAACTTCGGGTCGGGATAACGCGCCTCCAGGCCTTCCAAAGGACGCGGCACCCACCAAAACATGTCAATACCTGCCGTTGGCGCATTCACCAGATAGAAGTAGTTCACTAAATCAGCGCCAGTCTCTATCCTCTTTCCCGCTTTCCATTCGTAAAATCCGTTTATGCCATTCCATCCTCCCCGCGTTGGACAAAACCACATTCCGGGACTGACTCCGTACTTTTCAAGGTTCGTGATCATCTCAAATGCGACGAACCACGGATCAATTTCTCTATATTGGACTAATCGGCTCGACGCCGTAGGAAGCATATAAGATGGCAAGTGTCCTTTCTGGCCATCCGCGGCGTACAACTGACAGGCAATCGCAATCTGCCGCATGTTGTTGCTGCAGTGGGTGACTCTTCCTCGAAATTTCCCATAGGTCACACCGCCTAAAAGCAACCCGGCGAGGACCGCTACAATCCCAATTGTGACGAGAAGCTCCACCAAGGTAAATGCCGGACCTTTGCGAGCGGCCTGCCACGCTCCGTAACCCAACGGAGGACGCGCGTTGGGGGCCTCTGGTTGTGAAGAAGGAAACCCGTTAGCTCGTCTTCTGCAAAGGAACTGACAATTGCTTTTAAATGTTGCCACTAATCGGCTTTATAGGACGAGTGTGAATTCTGTACAATAGTGAAATAACTCTCAAGTGCTTTGCTCCGTGAATTGAACTTTCCTGCTGTGCAGGTAATAACTCGGGGGGGGTGCAGGTTTGTGCCCCTTGCTTTTCCCTTTACTTCTGGCACGGTCGTTGTGGATTGTTGATCGCAATGTCCACAAAGCTCTCTTTATGCCCACAGCCCAGACCGCTCAAAGAGTAAGCTTGATTCCATGCTCCCAAATTTGGAGTGTGTTGGAATGCGGGGCAATCGTGACCTCAATTCGCCCATGTTGTTATGAGCACTGAGCCTCTCAATCTGTTACTCGTCGAAGATTCTGAACAATACGTCGAGCGCATCCGGGGCTTGCTCGCGCAGGCTTCACCCGATCCCTTTCGCCTGAGTTGGGCCAACTCCGTAACGGGCGCGTTGGAGAAGCTCGAGTCTGATCCGCCCGCCATTGTTCTCTTTGACCTCTCGTTCCTCGAAGCCACGGGATTGGATGGGTTCGATGCTTTTCAGGTGCATGCCTCCCATTTGCCAATCATTGTGCTCAGCAGCCAGGCCAACGAGGAACTCGCCCTGCGAACGGTTCACGCTGGCGCCCAGGATTATCTGGTCAAAGGTGAGATCACCCCACCATTGCTCATCCGTTCCATTCATTATTCGATTGAGCGGAAGCGGGCGGAAAATGCGCTCCTTGAGGCGGAGGAAAAATATCGCGGTATTTTCGAGAATACGGTCGAAGGGATTTTCCAAACTTCTCCCGAAGGCAAATACATCAGCGCCAATCCTGCCTTGGCCCGAATTTACGGTTTCGCCAGTGCGGACGAGTTGATCGACCAGCTTACCGATATCAGTGCCGAACTTTATGTGGATGCGAATCGACGCAATGAGTTCATTGAGTTGATGGAGAAAAATGACGTCGTTACTGCTTTCGAGTCCGAAGTTCACCGGCGCGATGGCACCATCATTTGGATAGCGGAGAATGTTCGCGCGGTCAGGGATCGTTCCGGGCGCCTGATGTATTACGAAGGGACTGTCGAGGATATCACGGAGCGGCGTCGACATGAGGAGGAGATCCGGAACTCCGAGGCGCTCTACCATTCCCTGGTTGAAACTCTCCCCCAGAATATTTTCCGGAAAAATTTGAATGAGCAGTTCACTTTTGCCAACCAGCGCTTTTGCCAAACTTTGGGCCGGCCATTAAGCGAAATCGTCGGCAAGACCGACTTCGATTTTTATCCGGCGGAACTGGCGGCCAAGTACCAGAAGGATGACCAGCTCATTATGGAGACTGGCAAAATCTTCGAAATCGTGGAGGAGAATCAACCCCCTGGCGGTGAAAAGCTGTATGTCAATGTAGTTAAGACTCCCTTGGTCGACGCGCAGGGGAGGATCATTGGGTTGCAAGGAATCTTTTGGGACATCACCGAAAAGCGCCGCGCCGAGGAAGGGTTGAAGCGCGCGAATATCGAGATCGCGCAAAGCCGGGAAGAGTTGCGGCTGAAAAACGAACAGATGGAAGAGGACTTGCGAATGGCCCGCGAAATTCAGCAGGCCATCATCCCGCAGCAATCCCCCTGGTTCCCGCAGCACGTCCCGATCGAGGAAAGCGTGCTCCGCTTTTGTCATCGCTACATGCCCACAGGTGCGGTGGGGGGGGATTTCTTTAATATACGGCCGCTCTCAGAAACTCGGGTTGGTCTGTTTATTTGTGACGTGATGGGGCATGGCGTCCGCTCCGCGTTAATCACCGCCATTGTTCGGGCTTTGGTGGAGGAATTGACCTCTGAAGCTGCGAACCCTGGTGAGTTGCTCGCGCAGTTGAACCACGACCTCCGCTCCATTTTAAAGCAGAGCGGCACCCCGCTTTTCACGACCGCTTTTTATCTCGTGGCCGATATCCAAATGAATTGCGCCTGGTTTGCGAATGCCGGCCATCCCAAGCCAATGATTATTCGCGCAAGCGATGGGTCGGTCGATATCCTGCAACATCAGAACGTAAAGCCGAACCCCGCGCTCGGTTTGTTTGATCAGTACAATTTCGCCACTTCCACCATACCGCTGAATCCGGGGGACAAGTTCGTCTTTTTTACCGATGGAGTTTACGACGTGGAACGTGACGGCGACCTGCTCAGCCCTGATTGGCTGAAAGCTGAGTTGCAAGCTCGCGCCCGCCAGCCGCTCGGCCAGACCTTCGACGAGTTGTTGGTTATGCTCCGCAAATACTGCCCCAACCAGGAATTCTGCGACGACATGTGCCTGGTCGGCATGGAAGTGGCATTGCGTTAAGTAGTTTTATACTTCTAAAACAGGTTTGCAGCGTTCGTTGGAGTTCCTCTACATTCGGCGCCTGTGAGGTACCGGCGTTTTGGAAAGACGGAGTTGCAAATCCCAGTTTTGACCTGTGGTGGCATGCGCTACCAGTTCAAGTGGCAGGATGTCCCTCCCGACCAAATCCCGCCCGACAACCAGGCGAACCTGGAAGCCACCATTCGCCGCGCGATCGAGCTCGGAATCAACCACATCGAGACTGCGCGAGGCTATGGCACCTCGGAAATGCAGTTGGGGCGAATTCTTCCGACTTTTCCCCGCGAGCAGTTGATTGTGCAGACGAAGGTCGCTCCGATGGCGAGCGCCAAAGATTTTCTGAAGACGTTCGAACGATCCATGGAGTACTTGAAATTGGACTATGTCGATTTGCTCTCGTTGCATGGGATCAACAATCGCGAGTTGCTCGATTATTC
>JBQCGE010000483.1:0-4854 GCA_051955955.1 Verrucomicrobiota bacterium | reverse complement strand
CTGGTAAATTCGAATCAGTCCAATCAGGAGCATCCTTGGCGCTTTCATGCTTCTCCGCGCAGCTTAGCTTCTTTCAGGAGACGCAGAAAATCCTTCTCCACCTCCAGAAAGTCTTTTCCTCCGATTGAGGGCCGGGCTACAAGAACCAGCTCGGATTTCCGCTCAATCTCATTCTGATGCAGCCGGAATGCCTGCCGCATCAGGCGGCGCGCACGAGAGCGCTCCACCGCATTCCCAATCTTCTTCGAGGTCACCACCCCGAGCTTGCATTCCCGCAATCCTTCACTGCTTCTCCAGTTCAGGATCAGGCAGCCCTTTACCAGCCGCTTCCCTTCACGGCGTACCCGCTCAAATTCCCAATTCTTTTGCAGGCGGCGCGATTTTGGAAACTTCAACGCCCCGGCTGGAACTTCCCCTGGCATCCCGGTTTATACCGGAGTCAAGCGTTTCCGGCCGATTCGTCGGCGATTGTTCAGGATGGCGCGGCCGCTCTTGGTCGAGTTACGGCTCAGGAAACCATGCTGCCGTTTGCGCCGGATTTTGGAAGGTTGATACTGGCGTTTCATAATCTACTCTGGAAATAATAGGATCGGTTGCTCTGCGTGTCTGTCCTTAGGCCTTTGCGTTCTTGGACTTCTTTTCACTCTTCTCGCCTTTTTCGGCTTTCTTGCCTTCACCAGCCTGGGCCTTGGTGCCCTTGGCTGATTTACGCTCTTTTTTCTCCTCGGTCGCTTCAGGCTGCTTCTCCGCATTCTGCGCGTCCAATGCCGCTTGTGCCTCTGGCGAGAGCGGGTTCGAGCTGTTGATCCGCACTTTCAAGGTGCAGTTCACGTCCGGATGCAAATGCAGTTCGATGTTGTGTTCACCCAGTGTTTTAATCGGGTGGGGCAGGATAATTTTGCGCTTGTCCACATGCGCTTCAAATTGGTGCCGCAGTTCGTCCACGATCTGGCTGGAAGTCACAGAACCAAACATCTTTCCATCTTCACCAGTTTTGACTGCGATAACGAGGGTCAGCTTCGAAAGTGCCCCGGCCAATTCGGACATGGTTTGCAATTCCTTGGCTTCGCGATCCACCCGGCGCTTCTTCAACGCTTCGATCTGGCGTTTGTTCGCGCTATTCAGCGGCACCGCCAATCCTTGTGGGAACAAGTAGTTGCGTGCATACCCAGCGGCCACTTTCACCTGGTCCGACTCGGCCCCAAGGCCGACAACATTGTGGGTCAAAATAATCTCTGTCTTTGGCATGTTAAATACTCCTGTGTCTCTAGCTAAATCTTAAATTCGATCAAAACGGCACATCATCTTCTTCCGGCGGCATTCCATCCGGTTCCTGCGCGGCACTTGGCGCACTTTGCGCCGGTTGCGGACGCGAACGCATCGCAGGTGCTCCGCCCCCTTGGTAATCGCCCCCACCTTCTCTCGTCTGACCACTGCCCAAAAAGTTAAAGGTTTCCGCCACGACTCCCAGGCGGCTCCTCTTCTGCTGTGTTTGCTTATCTTCCCACTGGTCCAATTTGAGGCGCCCTTCTATCAGGATGGCACTCCCCTTCTTCATGTATTGTCCAATGGTCTCGGCTTGCTTGCCGAAAGCATCCACATCCACAAACGTCACATCCTCTTTGGTTTCGCCGTTCGCGTCCCGCCATTTTCGATTGATGGCAAGCCCAAACTTCGCAATCGCAGTCCCGGATGGCGTGTAACGCAACTCAGGATCGCGAGTTAAATTCCCGGCAAGGATGACTTTGTTGAATCCGTTCATGGGACAGCCCCCTTTGGCTTAAATTAAGCCGCAGCGGTTTCTTTTTTCGGAGCAGGCGCTTCGCTGAACATGACGCGGAATACGTCCTCGTCCATCGCGAAACGGCTGCGGAGCTGTGCCAGGTTGCCCGGCTCGCTCTCGAAAATGATGTTCACGAAGAAACCGCTCGTCGATTTCTTGTCCGCCACGCGTGAGAACTGGCGCTTATCCATCTTTTGCACCGTCTCGACCTTGCCGCCGGATTGAGTGATCTCTTCCGACAGTTTGTCGATCATTTCTTTAATGTTCTCTTCTTTTCCCGCGGTATTCAGGATGAATAAACCTTCGTACTTTTTCATTTTTCCTTAACCGGGGCGTCAATCGCCCCGTTATATAAACTCATCGCTTTTTGGATTCCCTCTGCCAGCAGCGTTTCCATCTGCCTGGCCGCTCGATCCATTACTTTATTCAAAAGTTCCTGCTCGTCTCCCGAAAATCTCCCCAGAACGTGGCCGGTGATTTCCCGCACCTGCCTCTCCGTCCTGCCAATCCCAATTCGCAGTCGGGCAAACTCTCGCGAACTCAAATGTTCTTCAATCGACTCCAGCCCATGATGCCCGCCGCTGCTCCCGTTCGGTCTTAACCGAATGGCTCCAAACGGCAAATCCGCATCATCCACCACCACCACCAGCCGGTTCACGGGAATTTTATAAAATCCCGCCACTGCTGCCACTGCTTCCCCGCTCAAATTCATGTAGGTCTGAGGCTCGCAAAGGATTGCCTTTGCTCCTCCACCCTTGAACTCCACCTCGACTCGGGCCATGCGCGACTTGAACTTCGGCTCAAGCTTCCAATTCGCATGGAATTTTTGCCCAAACCGCTCCAACGCCAGAAATCCAGCGTTGTGTCGAGTTTGGGCATATTCCGCTCCGGGGTTTCCCAAACCAGCGAGCAAATAAGGTGCATCCATCTGGTCGGGTATACGATCCGCGAACGCAACCAGTTTTCCTGGCTCGTCCTGAAATTACTTCTTCTTTTCCGCAGCTTTTTTGTCTCCGCCAGCGGCAGGAGCAGCACCTTTGGCGGCCGCAGCGCCTTCTTCTTTCTTTTCCTTGAGCATTTCCGGTTGGGTCGGTGCAGCGCCTCCGGCTTCCAGGCTTGCGGCTTCCTGGGTTTCGGTCAATGGGGCAGCCACAGAGACAACGGGATTTTCCTTGTGCCCTAAAATTTCCACACCTTCTGGAACAGCAATATCACCAATGTGAATCGATTTACCAACTTCCAGGTTGGTAACATCAACCGTGATGACTTCAGGCAAATCTTTCGGGGTAGCGCGAACTTTTACTTTGAAAAGGACATGCTCCAGCACGCCGCCGCCGGTCTTCACACCCACCGCTTCACCCGTGGTTTCCACCGGCACGTTGATCGTTACTTTTTCGTTTTCAACTACTTCATGCAGGTCCACATGCAGCATTTTGCCGCTCAATGGGTGGTGTTGAATGTCCTTGAGCAGTGCAAGGCGCTTGCTCTTGTCGAGGGAAAGGTCAACCAGGATGGTTTCAGAACCTGAGCCATGAACCACATTTTCCAGGTCGCGCGCGCCCACTTCCAGGCTTTCTGGTTTATTGTGTCGGCCGTAAATAACTGCTGGAATTCGGCCATTTGCACGGACTTTTTTTGTCCCGGTGCGCTTGTTCAATGTTCGCGGATACGCGGTTAAAGCTACAGATTTCATTTTATTTACATTCCACTATCCCGCCGATTTTGCGGCAGGATTAAAAACAATAAGGGCAGAGCGCACTAGCTGGTGCGTCCACCTTTAAATTCAAACAGCGAAGTTACCGACGAATTATTGTGGATTCGTTTTATGGCTTCGCCCAACAATCCGGCCACCGACAGGGTGGTGATATTGACCCCGTCTATTGCGGGGCGGAGAACAGTATCAGTAGTTATCAATTCGTCAATAACGGAATTTCGCAGCCGCTGAATTCCCAAATCGTTCAGGATGGCATGCGATACGCATGCCAGGATCTTCTTCGCCCCCTTCTGCTTCAAAATTCCAGCCGCCGTCGTCAAAGTCCCGGCCGTCTCCGTCAAATCATCCACCATCAATACGGTTTTCCCCTTGATCTCCCCAATCACCGTCATCGATTCAATTTCAGAAGCATTTTTCCGACGCTTCGCCACAATCGCCAGTCCAGCTTCCATCACTTGCGAATAGGCGTGGGCCATTTTTAACCCACCCACATCCGGGCTCACCACCACCAGATTCTGCAGCTTTTTCGAGCGCAGATACTCGTACATCACCGGCGCTGCATAGAGATGATCCACGGGAATATCAAAAAATCCCTGGATCTGCTGCGCATGTAAATCCATCGTCAGCACCCGGTTCGCGCCAGCCGCCACGATCAGGTTGGCCACCAATTTTGCAGTAATTGGCACCCGGGGTTGATCTTTACGATCCTGCCGTGCATAGCCATAAAAGGGCAGCACTGCCGTGATTCGCGAGGCGCTCGCCCGCCGCAGCGCATCCATCATGATGAACATCTCCATCAAATAATGGTTCGTGGGCGGTGAGGTCGATTGCACAAGGAACACATCTTCCCCGCGGACATTTTCGTCGATCTTGACGAACGTCTCCCCATCCGGGAACGCACTCACCGTGCATTTCCCAAGTTCAATCCCAATCGACTGGCAGATTTTTTCCGCCAGTGGCTGGTTGGCCGTTCCGCTGAAAATTTTCACGCGCAATTACACTGCTGCTTCCCAAAAACAAAAAACCACCCCACAGGTGGTTCTTCATTCGTGGAGACGCACTCTAACAATACATCCAAATCGGGCAAGTAGTTTTCCAGTCCCTCCAGAAATTCCTTAATTTTTTAAGTGCCGTTCACCAACTCTTTTTCTACTCTCCTTTTCACCCATTCATGTCCCATTCTGGAAATCGCATGCAAGTTAAGGGAAACACAGGCTGTCTTTTTCTCTTCGGCCTTTGCTTCGCACTTTTTGGCTGCGTCTTTACGTTTCTGATCGTCAAAGAAGTTTTCAAAGCCGCCCAGGCACATGGTTGGCCTCAGGTGCCCGCCCGCATTATCTCATGCACAATCGAGCGA
>JBQCGE010000482.1:0-4062 GCA_051955955.1 Verrucomicrobiota bacterium | reverse complement strand
GTGGAAATCGAACGCGAAACTCAAACTTTCGCCACCATTACCATTCAAAACTACTTCCGCCTTTATCACAAACTCGCGGGCATGACCGGCACCGCTGAAACTGAGGCGGGCGAATTCCTCGATATTTACAACCTGGGCGTGCTCGTCATCCCCACAAACCGCCCCGTAGCGCGTAAAGATCTGCACGATACGGTTTACAAAACTCGGCGCGAGAAGTACACCGCCGTCCTGAACGAAATCCAGAAGGTGCATAGTGAAGGACGCCCGGTTCTCGTCGGCACCATCTCCGTCGAAGTCAGCGAACTACTTTCCCGCACGTTAAAAAAAGCCGGCATTCCCCACGCCGTCTTGAACGCCAAATATCATGAGCAGGAAGCTGAAATCGTCTCTCGCGCCGGCCAGCGCGGTTCCGTCACCATCGCCACCAACATGGCCGGTCGCGGTACGGATATTAAGCTCGGGCCCGGCGTTGCCGAACTCGGCGGCTTGCACGTCATCGGCACCGAACGTCACGAATCGCGCCGTATTGACCGCCAGTTACGTGGTCGTTGTGCGCGTCAGGGCGATCCTGGTTCCTCCCACTTTTTCATTTCGCTCGAAGATGATTTGATGCGCCTGTTCGGCTCGGACCGCATTACCAAGGTCATGGAACGCGTTGGCCTCGAAGAAAATCAGGAACTCGAACATCCTCTCCTGAACCGCTCCATCGAAACTGCGCAAAAACGGGTTGAACAACATAATTTCCAGATCCGGAAACGGACGCTTGAATACGATGATGTGATGAATAAACAGCGCGAGGTCATCTATGGCTTCCGCAACGAGATCATCCATTCCGACGATGTTCAGGATCGCCTCATGGACATCATGGAGGAGGTCATCATTACCAAGGTGCTGCAGTTCACTTCGAATGATCAACCGGAGGAGTGGAACAATCGCGGCCTTGCTGATTGGGTGAACCTCACTTTCCCGCTCGGCATGCCCGAGGAGGAAATCGTCAAAGCCGCAAATGCGGGAACTGACGAGCCAGTTTCCGGATCGGTTTATGATGGTTTAACCGCGGCACAATTCGCTGTTTGCCTCTTTATTTCGGCGGCGGCCCGCAATGCTTACAAACTAAAAGTCAGCTGCGAAAATCCGGATCACCTCAAGGGCGTCGAACGCTACACCATTTTGAGCGCGATTGACCGTCTCTGGCAGGAGCACCTTTACGGAATGGATTCGCTTCGGAACAGCATCGGCCTGCGCGCTTATGGCCAACGCGATCCGCTTATCGAATACAAGGCGGAAGCCTTCAAGATGTTTGAGGACCTGATGACGAGCATCAAAAGCGAGATTTGCCGCAATATTTTCTTGAGCGCCAGCAGTTTGATGGCGTTCGAGAATTTCCTGCGCAAGCTACCGCAAAAAACTTTGCACCAGGAAACCAGTGCTTTTGGCGGGCAAACCACCACCAACAGCAGCTCCGCTTCCGGTGGCGCCGACATGGTCACCCAGGCCACCGAAGCTGCCAGCAAAGCAAAACCCGTTCGCACTGGTCCAAAAGTTGGCCGCAACGATCCCTGCCCTTGTGGCAGCGGAAAGAAATTCAAGCAATGCTGCGGTAAAAATTTCTAGGCAGTATCCACTGCTCCGATTACGAAAAACGCGCAAGCCAGACAGGCTTGCGCGTTTGTTTTAAATCAGCTGAATTTTCGCCGATTGCGATAGTCATCCGCTCATGCCTGCATATCACCAAACTGGGGGTCCATCCGGTTCTCCTCGCGTGTGCGATAACTCGCCACCACCCAATCACTCAGAATCTTATCAGGTTCTTCAACATTCGGCGTATCGAGGCTGAATTCGGTTTGGCCGGTATTCTGCGCAATCAGCTTCAAGCCAAATTGGTAATCCTTGAATTTATCCGCGCAAAGATCGCGAACCGGGACTCCATCCCGTTCTGATATCCGCAGCAATAATTCGATCGCCGCATCACTGAATCGCAACGTCAATTTGTGTGATTCATAAAAGCGTTGTGCATATTCGGTCACTAACTGATGCGAGACTTTCCGCTCCTGCTTTTCGCTTTCGGCGAGCATTTTTTTCAGCTCCAGGTCGGGATGTTCAACAAGCTCGCGTGTCACTTCAAAGTGCTTCACCGGGCTGGACGGCAGCTCATATTTGAAGTTCCGGAACGTCCGCTCGCAAATCGTCATTAAACCCCGCGCGCCGGTCTGCTCATGGCTCGCCAATTCCGCAATTTTTCGCAACCCATCATCCTGGAACAAGACATCGATTCCATAGGCCGCAAAGGTCTGCTCGTACTGTCGAATGATGCTCCCTTCGGAAGTTTTCAAAATGCTGAACAGATCATCCGTATCCAGCGGGTGACAAACCACCCGTACCGGTAGGCGGCCAATAAATTCAGGCTCAAAACCGTACTCGATGAAATCCCGTGTCTGCACCTGCTCCAATGCCGCCTGATCTTCAAGTTCCTTGCCGCGCGCCGCAAACCCAATACTCGACTCGCGCATGCGTTTATGAATGATCTTTTCCAGGCCATCAAAGGCTCCGCTAACGATGAACAAAATGTGCTTCGTATTGATCGTGCTCGCCCCTTTTCGCCCCTTCATCTGCATTTCAAACATCGCCTGCACCTGGCCTGCAATGTCCTGCTGTGAGCGCGTCGCCACTTCCGTTTCCTCCATCAGCTTCAGGAGGTTCGTTTGAACTCCCCGACCGCTCACATCCCGGTTGGCATGACTGGACGCCGAAGCGAGCTTGTCGATTTCATCGATATAGATGATGCCATATTGCGCTTTTTGAACATCTCCATCGGCCCGGCGGTAAAGTTCCCGCACAAGGTCTTCCACATCGCCCCCCACATACCCGGTCTCTGAAAATTTCGTCACATCTCCCCTTACAAATGGGACACCGATCAGGTCTGCAATGCTCCGAATCAGGTAAGTTTTACCGACACCCGTGGGCCCCACCAAAATGATGTTCTGTTTGGTGTAGTTGGGCTGGTCCTTCCCCTCCATTGCCAGGCGCACATGGTGGTAATGGTCGCACATGGCCACGCTCAGCACCTTCTTTGCCTCTTCCTGGCGAATTACAAATCGATCAAGATATTGCTTAACATCGCGCGGTTTTTTGTCGAATAAGAATGTAGGGCCGGTGTTGCTGCCCGGCGTGGGAGGTTCGCTCCCAGCCGTTGCGCCCTGGGTTTGTCGGAAGAATGGTGCATTGGGAAAATGTTGGCGCATGAAGTCGGACATCTGCCGCTGGAATTCCTCCGGTGTCAGCGGCCCATTGCGAAATGATTTCCTCATTTTGCTCTAGTTTACACGGTAGGGCGGCAATTTGCCGCTATAATTTAACTGAAATTTTGCAAGTGCCTTTGGATAGAACTAAAAAACAGGTTTCGACACAGGACCGGACCCAATTTGTCCACGTCCACGAAACGAAAACCTACGAAATCAGTAGTGACGAAGGCGATGTCCTTGCCGTCAAATCCATCCTTCTGGTCGAGGACGAATCAGCTTACGCCGAAATTCTGAAAGAATATCTCGAAACGTTCAATTACAAGGTCACCATCGCCTCAGACGGTGTGCAAGGCCTTAAGAGGGTCATGGAAAGGGATTTTGATTTGGTTATCTGCGACCTGCTGATGCCCAACCTCCCGGGCGACATGTTTTATGTCGCCGTTGAACGGGTCAAACCAGCCCTCGCCAAACGCTTCATCTTCATCACAGGGCACCAGGAAAACCCCAAAATCGGTGATTTCGTCAAACGCACGAAATCCCTTACACTCTTCAAGCCTTTCGAGATGCACATTCTCCTCGAGACCATCATGGCCGCCCTAAAAACCTCTCGTCGCCTGGAAGGTTAACCAACCACTCGCGGATTTTAGTTTAGGGGCTGAATATTCTTCCTGAGGATGAATTCCTTTCAGGGGGAATTCTCCATCCGCGTGTTGCGCTTTGACTGCCAACTTGCCAAGCTCGGTTTCCGCTAGTATCAATCCAAACCGTGTCGAATCAACAAACACTCAGGCAAACAGTCAGTTACTCCGGCATCGGCCTG
>JBQCGE010000481.1:0-11306 GCA_051955955.1 Verrucomicrobiota bacterium | reverse complement strand
CGGGTCAAAGGGATCATTTATTTCTATGACAACGCGGGCACTCTGACCGGACAGTTGGATTCCACTGCTTCGGGCGAATCGTATGACCCCGGCCGTGGAGACGGTACGCGCCTTGCGGGGCATATCAATTCGCCATTTGTTTTCCTCGCCGGAAAAGTGGCTGGGCAAAATCTGGTGAAAGTGTCGGCGTTTGATTCTCGAGATCATTCCGCCGCCGGAACGGCCATTGTCAGTGAGCCGGCATTTTCCGGCGACTTCGATCGCGCGAACCTGGCTGTCGATGCTCTGAACCGTGTTGCTGTTGGGTGGGTTTGCCAACCGGCAGGTTATGAGAAACAACAGGTAGCCACGCGGGTGATGGCCTACGACGCGGGCAGCAAGTCATTCAGTGCGCTCACGCCGAGTTTCCTGCCGTTCATCAATGCAGCGCCCACCGGGAATATTCACACCTATCAAATGACCCTGGCAATGACCACCCGAGCAATCCTGGTGGCTGCGAAAGGAGAAATTAACCTGGAGAACAAACCGGACCAGGGCGCCAACTCCCCGACCGAGATGAACTTCTATACCGTCATCAGCCATCCCGCTCCGGCGAACGATCCAACTGCGGCGCTCGGCCTGAGCGGTGCGGAAGCCGAATTGGCAATCTCAATCGCTTCGGGGAGCGCGACCATTACCTGGGATGCGGATGGGTTCACCTTGCAAAGTTCCGACCGTGTGAATGGGGGCTGGTCCAACGTCAGCACCACAGGAAAGAGTTACAACATTCCATCCACAACCGGCAGCCGCTACTTCCGGTTGGTCAAGTAGTTTGGGCAGGGTTGGTCGGCAGGCCAATCCATGAGGAGCGGTGGGCAGTCGCCTGCCGCTCCTCACTCTCCGGTTTGTCGCCGGGGATCGAGGGCATCGTTCAAAACCGATTCAGTCAGACCAGATATTTCCCGGGCCACTTCACGAACCGTTCTGCCGCTCTGGTGCGACTTCTTTGCAATTTCGGCGGCTTTATCATACCCAATGAGGGGTGCCAATGCGGTTGCCATGGCCATGCTTTGCTCGATATTCCCTTCGCAACGCGAACGAACTGCCTCCAGACCTTTGATGCATCGCCTTGCGAAAACCCGACTGCCGGATGCAAGCAGGGAAATCGATTCGAGCAGATTGCGCGCGATGACCGGCATCATAACGTTCAATTCAAAATTCCCGTGAGTCGCAGATACCGTGATGGCTTGATCGTTACCGATTACCTGCGCGGCAACCTGCATCAGCATCTCGCACATGACGGGGTTTACTTTGCCGGGCATGATGGATGAACCAGGCTGGGTTGCCGGAAGTGTCAATTCCCCATAGCCCAGGCGCGGTCCACTTCCAAGAAAGCGGATGTCATTGGCAATTTTGAGCAGCGAACAGGCAATCGTTTTCAGGGCGCCGCTGGCGAAGACTGCCGCATCGCGCGCGCCTTGCGCCTCGAAATGATTTGTCGCCTCGCGCAGCTTTAGATCCAACTCCTCTTCAAGCTTCGCAATGACTCGGCTGGCAAACTCAGGATGAGTGTTGATGCCGGTTCCGACTGCCGTTCCGCCCAGGGCCAATTCGCTCAAATCCTCCTGAATGTATCTGAGTCGCTGAATCCCATGCTCCACCTGGCTGGCATAGCCACTGAATTCCTGGCCAAGGCGCATGGGTGTGGCGTCCTGGAGATGAGTTCTGCCGATCTTCAAAATGTCCCAGAAGGCTTCCGCCTTTGCGGCAAGTTCGCGCTGGAGTTCTTCCAGGGCGGGGAGCAGATCATTTCGAATTTGGCGCAATGCGAAAATGTGAATGGCGCTGGGAATCACGTCGTTGCTCGACTGGCCCTGATTGACGTGATCATTTGGATGAACCTTTTTGCCTGCCAATTCGGAAGCGCGAAAAGCAATGACCTCGTTCACATTCATGTTGGTCGAGGTGCCCGAACCGGTCTGGAAGATGTCGACAACAAATTGGTCGCTAAATCTGCCTTCGATGATTTCAGACGCGGCTTGTGCAATCGCTTTGGCGATATCGGCTGGAATTACTCCCAGATCTCGATTCACGATTGCCGCATTTTTCTTGATTGCCGCAACCGCATATATGAATTCCGGAGGAAAACGCGAATTGCTAATGGGAAAATTCTCGATGGCACGCGCCGTTTGGGCGCCATACATGGCACTGCTCGGAACGCGCATTTCGCCCATGGAATCGCGTTCAACCCTTGTTTCATTCATTTACTAAAAGGTTCTCTCGTTTTAAATAAACATGGAAAAACGCTCGGGATGTTCATCGATTTTCTGCTGAATTTTGCTGCGATGCGAAGCGGTGTTGAGCAGGCTGATGACCTCCTCATCGGACGTTTGGCGAAAATCGGAATACCATTTCCCAACCGCAACAAATTCTTCCGGGGCAATGCCGCAAACCACTTCATCTGCTTCAGTTTGAAGCAAACGACAAGTTTCCGCAGCGCCGACCGGGACTGCGACAACAATTTTGCCCGGATGATGCAGGCGAAGGGCAGCAACCGCCGCCCTCATGCTCGCGCCGGTCGCCAATCCATCATCTACGAGAATCACTGTTTTATTTTCCAGGTTTAACGGTTCGCGGTTCCCACGGTAATGCACTTCGCGCCGGGTAAGCTCCCGCTCCTCGACTTGTGCCACGGACTCGATCACTTCATCGGTAATCCCAAGTTTCCGGACAACATCGGGATTCATGATTCGCACTCCACCCGAAGCAATTGCACCCATCGCGAGTTCTTCATAAATGGGCGCGCCCAACTTTCGCACCAGGAAGATATCCAATGGGAGATGAAGCTGGCGCGAAATCTCAAAGGCAACGGGAACTCCCCCTCGGGGCAGGCCGAGCACAATTGCATTTTTTTCGGCGGCGTATTTCTCCAACTTCCCGGCCAGGAACTTTCCAGCATCGTGCCGGTCGGCAAACAGGCGTTCTTCGTGATGTGCCCAGCGCATAAATTTAGTAACCGCTTGGGAAAGTTTCCGGCAGTTCGGCACTGTCCCACTCGCTGGTCCGATCGAGCGGTTCAACCGCTCGGGTTTCGTCGAAGTGGAGCACGGCATCAAACTGATCGGCGATGTCGGCAAAGAAATAGTGGCTGTACCGCTCTGTTTCCGGCAGGTAAATGACCCCAATCGCCCGTTCCAACATCGAACGATTCAGTTCCCTCGCAAACTCCGGGTGCTCCCGAAAGATGAGCATGAAATTTCCCGCATCTGCTTCATGGAACAGCCGTTCATAACTGCCACCCATCCCGGGACGCACACGCTTGCGTTCGGTCACCCCGCCCCAATCACTCGCGGCGGTGACAGTGCCATGATCCGTGGTGAACCCGACCAGGACCGCATCATCGCCATGCCGTTCGCGCATGAGCTGGCCGACATTTAATTCGTCCCGGCGCGACATCTGCGTGGCTCGCGCGTCGCCCAGGTGGGAATTGTGAGCCCAAATTACCACCTTGGGATTTTCCCCCTGTTTGGCGAAATGCGCCATAAGATTATCGAGGGTATCGACCATGTGCGTGTCCCGCAGGTTCCAGGTATTCGGTCGCCCTCGATACATCGCGCGGTAGTAGTTCTCCGCGTTTTTGGCGACCAACGCGTTTTGTTCCGCGTAGAAAAGTTCGTCTTCGGCCATCTTCCCGTCGTGCCTCAGGAAATCCGACTCTCGTTTTTGCATATCGACCAATTGTTTCACGACCTCCTCCTCGCACGAAAGCGAGCGGTGCAGGGCCGCAGTCATCCCGTAGGTTTGCGGATCATCTCCGAAATCTTCGAAGCAGGCGTATCGTTTTCTCGCTTCCGCCGCTGCTTGGGGATTCACTTTTTCCAAATAATCAATGACCGCATTCATCGAAGAATGCAGGCTGTAAAGATCCATCCCATACACGCCGATTTTCGGGCCGGACTTGAGATCTTCGTTATAAGTTTTTAACCAGCCGACCAGATCGAGAATCACCGAGTTGCGCCACATCCAAACCGGAAATCGTTTGAAATCCTCAAGTGCACCGAGCGCATTTTGAATTTCGCTTCCACCTCGGATGTAGCGATTAATGCGAAGGGCATCGGGCCAATCCGCCTCCCAGGCAACAATGGTGAAGCCGTGTTTGCGAATGAGGATTTTGGTCAACTCAGCGAGGGTTTTATAATATTCATGAGTGCCGTGGGTCGCCTCACCGAGCAGGACGTATCGCGCCGAGCCAATCCGTTCGAGGAGCGGCTCAAAATCCGTTTTGTTTCCAGTGAGCGGATGGGAGTAATGCTGGATTTCCGCAGCCAATTCGGATTGGACGCTCGTGTTCATAACAACCTCTCTCCGACAATTTCGACCGGAAAGAGCCGAAGTTCAACCAGAGTAAGGTCGATTTACGCTCGCTTTAATTTGGGCTGCCCGATGGTTCTAAGGCTTTGCGCCAGAGTGCGGAAGGGGGACGCGAGCCGCGATTAACCCAATCCCGAGGACCACGGCCGCGAGCACATAGAGCAGGAACTTGTAGGAATGATGCAATTCATGCGCACGGGCAAACACGACCGGCCCAATGGCAGATGAAACCACGGTCATGAGTTGTGCCGCGCCCTGGATGTGCCCCAACTGCCGCCGCCCGAACGCATCGGACCACACAGCAAAAAATACGACGATGATCATTCCGCCTGAAATCCCCACCAGAAACGCAATTCCGTAAAGCATTGTGATTGAATGCGCGCTGGGTATCGACGCCAAACCCGCCGCGTATAACGCCATCGCAAGCACGATGATCGCACGATAGCTCCAGTTCCGCGAAAGCCATCCCGCAAGGAATTGTCCCACCAGCGAGAGAAGGGTGGTGACTCCAAGAAAGAGGTGGAATGTTTTTTGGTCGAAGCCTTGCTCCGCGAGAACGTTTTCATTGAAGAGACCGAGTCCCGAGGAGACGAAGTTAAACAGAGCTGCGGAAAGGGCGAAGATCCAAAACGCAGGCGTACTGAGCGCTTCCAGCAGTGTTGCACCTTCGAGTTTATCACCGACACCTTTATCCTTTCGAAAAGTGCCTCCCACTTTGAAGAAAAGGAGAATGATTGGAATCGCAACCACTACCAACCCAGCCGCGACTTGTTGCCACGCGCTTCTCCATCCAGAGAGTCGCACGCCATAACCAATCCCAACAAATGCCAGCGCAAAGAACACACTGATCAACACCGAAAATATGGCCATCGGCATTCCGGCCTGATTTCCATAGCGCCGACCGACCGCGGTAATGCTGGCGACGGATAACGCGCTTTGCCCCAATCCACGGGTTGCGGTTAACAGCAGGAACAACAGGATTACGGAACTGCCAATCAGACTGAAGGCGCCAACCACAATCGCGAGGAGAGCCGTTACAATCGCCGTTGGCCAGCGGAGGCCGTAGCGATCAAACAAAATCCCGGCGGGAATGCAAAAAACTGCCCCAATCAACGACGCCCAAAGATTGATATTCGCGAACAGAACCCGATCTATGTGCAGGTCATTCAACAGCGGCTCGGTAATTAATCCAAGCCCCTGAGTTCGCCCGGGCAATGTGGCGAGCATCACTACTGCGGCGCTCAGCACCAGAAGCCATCCTTTGCTCCCCTGCTCCGTTTTCCCTATTCCCGGCCCATCGGTTGAAAACGCATTGTGCTTGGGGGCATTCAGATCGTTCATTTTTCCTCCGAAGACGGCATTGGACAGGATTGGGCCAACTAAAGTCAATCAAGAGTAGCCCCAAACGGAATCCGAGCTACTTTAGTAAGAGGAGGCTCGAATGAGAACAGCTTTGCCGCACCTTAATGAAACAAACCTGGAAATACCGATTCACGGGGTGACCCTTGTGGGCGACTTGATCATTCCGGAGGAGGCGACCGGCCTCGTCGTTTTCGCTCATGGGAGTGGCAGCAGCCGCAAAAGCTCCCGCAATCGTTTTGTCGCCGGCCTTCTCCATCAACACCGGCTCGGCACCCTGCTCTTCGATTTGCTCACCCTTGGCGAGGAACGCGAAGATGAAATCACCACTGCCTATCGTTTTAATATTGATCTGCTCTCGGACCGCTTGATCGCGGTCACCGGCTGGCTTTTCGAGCAGTTCAATGACATCGAAACGGGCTACTTCGGCGCGAGCACCGGCGCCGCTGCCGCGCTTAATGCCGCTGCTTATTATGGCAGAAAGATTGGCGCAGTGGTGTCGCGCGGAGGACGCCCGGACCTCGCCTCCAATCTGCCCGAAGTCCTCAGCCCCACCCTCCTGATCGTGGGCAGCCTCGATCATGTGGTGATTCAACTCAACCAAACTGCTTTCGATCAACTCACCTGCCCAAAGCAGTTCGAATTGGTTCCGGGGGCCACTCATTTATTTCAGGAGCCCGGCACCCTGAAGCAGGCTGGCAATCTGGCTGCGAACTGGTTCAGCAATCATCTCAAATAAAACGAAAGAGCGGGAGAAACTGAATCCTCCCGCTCAAATCGTTTGCTTCACCCGTCCGGCATCTTTCGATCCGGACAGTTTCCTCCTTACTTTCCTGGAGGATTGATGATGTCGCTCATCTTGAAGATCGGCAGGAACATACAAATAACAATGCCGCCGACCACGACACCGAGGAATACAATCAACAATGGTTCAATCAGTGAGGTCAAACCCGCGAGCGTCGTTTCAATTTCTTCATCCAGGAAGTCTGCGATACGTTCGAGCATTGAGTCGATTTTACCGGTCTGCTCACCCGCCGTCATCATGCGGATGATCATTGTGGGGAAGACAGGGTGTTTGCTCAATGCATTGGAAATTCCGTCGCCTTTTTCGATATCGGTCATTGCCACGCGAATCGCTTTTTCCATCACGACGTTGCCGCAAGTATTCGCGACGATGCTGAGCACCTCCAGGATCGGCACACCGGAACGAACGAGGGATGCGAGCGTTCGAGTGAAACGCGCAAGACAGATTTTATGCGCAATGTGGCCGAAGATCGGCAATTTAATTCGCGTCCGATCCCAGAACTCGCGACCTTGTTTGGTTTTGATGTAAGTAATCCATCCATAGACCAACAGCGCGAAAGCCGGGAGCAGGAATAAAAGATTATGTTTCATCCAGTCGCTCAAATTAATGAGGAACTGGGTGGGCGCGGGCAGCTTGGCACCGAAGCCGGAAAAAATTTCGCCGAAAACCGGAACAACTTTGACCAGCAGGAAGATCGTGATGCTGATAGCCACGACCGTCACGACCGTGGGATACATCATCGCGGATTTGACCTTCTTGCGCAGGCGGGCGGTATTTTCAAGAAACGTAGCCAGACGCGACAAAATTTCCGCGAGCAAACCGCCCTTTTCACCGGCATCCACCATACAAACGTAGAGCCGATTGAAAACCTTGGGATGTTTTAAGAGCGCCTGGGAAAAGCTATCACCGCTCTCCACCCGCACACAAACGTCCTTGATGACGTCGCGCATGACCTTGTTGCTGCTCTGTTCCGCAAGGGCTTGCAAGGACTGCACCATCGCCAGACCGGCATCGAGCATCGTAGCGAGCTGGCGTGTGAACACAACCAGGTCGGCCAGCGGAACGGAACCCCCTGAGGTTTTCCCCTTCTTGCCAACTTTCTCCTGAATGGAGACGACCAACAGGTTGCGATTCAGCAATGCGGCAATAGCGGCCTGTTCACTGGCGGCCTCCAGCGAATTTCGAACTTCACGGTTCGATCCCGCTTCGCGAGCAAGGTAAAGATAAGATGGCATAAATTAGCAAAGTGTTCCGCGGTGATTCCTCACAACGTGAACGCGAAAAATTCGCGCCGCTCACCAAAGAGCAACGGATATGCCATCGGCTGTTTTTTCCAGATATTGAGAAAGATGCGCCTTTTTTGGCTATTTTTACCCAGCAAAAAAGGTCTCTAATAGCCTCTCGTGATTACATCACTGCACGATCAACCGCTGCCCGGGTGTCGCACTACGGATGAGCCAGGAGCGGTTCACTTTTTCCATCCCAATTTTTATATCCTGCACAATCGGTTCGCGGCGTTGGCCAAATTCCACCACGAGGCTGCAGTAGACGGTTGCATCTGTTTCCGCGGGATCGACTTCAATTTTTAAATTCTCAAATCTAACCAGCAGGTTGGGCAGGTTTTGTCGTGCGGCAAAGGCAACCCGTTGGATCTCACTCGCACCGTGGAGGGACTCCACCTCCGGCCCGAAACGGTCGAGATTGACGGTCACTTCGGGGTGAAAAAAACCGACAATCCGCTCCACGTTCGCCACTTTGGCGAAATTTCCCTCAGGATGCGCTGAGATAGCCGAGGCCAATTTGGTGAGTTGTTGCTGAATCGCTTTTTTCGGAGGGGGAAAGAAATACTGCCAGACAAAATATCCCGCCAGCAGCAGGAGCGCGACGATGACAATGGAGCGGATATTTTTCAAATGACCTTCCCTACAATTTCATGGGCGTATTTAATATACCATTCGGAGATCGGCCGGTTGTCGCCCAGCACGAAATACTCATTCCACTCGAGCTTGTGCGGTTTGCTCTCGCCAATGGTCTTGGGATCAGGCCCGCTGATTTTCCCGAATGCATACGGCTCATCCAGTTTTTTACCGTTGATGTACATCAACCCCTCCCGCACCTGGATTGTATCCCCCGGCAACCCGATGATTCGCTTGAGCAACACAACCCCCCGGCCAGCATATTTAACCGCAACAATGTCCCCGCGCTCAGGCTTATGGTGGATGTAGGCGAGCCGGTTCACAAATTTGATCTGCCCGTTGTGGAACGTGGGATACATGCTGTTCCCGGTCACGCGAATAGGAAGGACAACGAATTTTAAAAGAATCAGGAGCGTGACAATGAAAATGACAATCCGAGCAATTGTCCATGCAGGATTTTTCCCAAAAATGAATCGCAGCAAGGCCGTATTTTGAGGCGCTTCCTGGATCGCGTCCCGTTCCATATAAAGATATTATGGCCCCGCTCAGTCAAAATGCGAGCAGATTACCAGAACACTATTTCCCGAGAGGATGGATCAGAGAAACCCGCGACTGCTCAAATGCAGCTTAATCAGTTGCTCGAACCCAGTGAGGTAGGGGGTTAAATCGATCGATTTGATCCGCTCAATTTTGTTCGCCATGGAGTCGCGATGGCTCTGCCATTGCTTGAAAAAGTGATCCTGGCAGGCCGCCTCCTCAAGGAGGCTCATGATTTCATGCGCCGGCAACGTGCGCAGGTCGGACACATCAACGATTCCGCGTTGCAGGGCATGCGCAAAAACTCCGCTGGTAAAATCGCGGTCAAGAACTTCACGCTCCCATGTAGTTATCATGTTGCCAATGCGGCCCATTCGTTGCGCATGCCAGAAAACTTCGCGCGCCAGCCCAAGTTCATCCAGATCGAAATCGGGTGATGCGGCGAGGTCGAGGGTCGCCATGAACATGATCTGCATGTTATGCGGCTGATAAAGGTCATGCTCGATGCTGTTCAGAAGGCCGGGACATTGATTGGCCAGCAACGCATATCGCATGGCATTATGAATCTGCTCGTTATCAAACTGGAGCAGATGCTCGAATGAAGAAAAACGGGGATAAGTTTTGCATCGGTTCCAAAGCTCCTCCCAAAGGCGGGAAATCATGCTCAGGTAATCGCGTCGCCGTCCCTTCCAAAGCTCCACCCCTTCATGGCGCCATTCATCGGCGGCAAGGCTGAGGGCCACATTAAGCATGTCGCGATCCTGTTCACGGTCGGCGATGTCATCAATCAATGTGCCGTAAAGGATACTGAGCATTTTTGTTTCCATGACATGCTCGCGGAGGTTGGGATCAACGCACGGAAGGGTGGTCATATTCACCCCGGTCCAGCACCATTGCCAAAGGAAACGCCCGCGCTGGCCAACCTTCTCATATTCTCCAATCCACTCCTGGAGGAAGGGCGTGAACTGCACCCGCTTGATGCCGTTGCTCAATTGCACCAATTCCTCCGGAAGCAAATGCCGGAAGGGACAAGGTTTTGCGCTGATGGATGCCCCCAGGGAATCCAGTTCTATTTGAGCGTTGATTAAATCCTGCTTGATGACTGACATAGGCAGCGTATCCGACTACATCGTCACCTGGGTTCCGAATCTTGAGCAGATTTTCGAGAAGAGTTTTCGCCCCTCCTTTCAACTTAAGGAGTTTGGGTCTGTTTCCGATAGTAACTCCGCCGCTGCTGAAAGAGCCTGAAGCCTGCCGGCTCGTGATTCTCTTTCGATAAACGAGGTAATTAAATCCTCCCGCGGGGCAACTCGGTTTCCACAAATAAGGAAGCCTGACCACTGATCATGAGAACCAAGTCAAACGCGATTGTAGAAGCACAAAAAAATCTGCTGTGGCGGAAACGGACCGCGAACCTCCTCGCGGCCATCGGCATTGCATTGGGGCTCTCTTCCCAAAGCAGGGCGGTTGAGCACCCGAGCGTCGCCTCCAGCTCACACGAAAGCGCCTCCAGCGACATTATTGAAACGGACATTGAAGACCTCATGAAAATGAAGGTCACCTCCGTTTCCAAACGGCCGGAGCAACTTTCCGATGCCGCCGCCGCGATCCACGTCATCACTCAGGAAGACATCCGGCGTTCCGGCGCAACGAGCATTCCTGAAGCGCTTCGCCTTTCTCCAGGAATGGAGGTTGCCCGCCAGGATGCGCATACATGGGCCATCAGTTCCCGCGGCTTCAACGACGAATTTGCCAATCAATTGCTCGTCCTTATGGATGGGCGCAGTGTTTATACGCCACTTTTCGCGGGTGTTTACTGGGACGTGCAGGATACGATTCTCGAAGATATTGACCGCATCGAAGTAATTCGTGGGCCGGGCGCAACTCTCTGGGGAGCAAATGCAGTCAATGGTGTTATTAATATCACCACCAAATCCGCCCAGGATACACAGGGCCTTTTGCTTACCGGTGGAGGGGGAAATGAAGAGCAGGGGTTCTTCGCCGCTCGTTATGGCGCGAAAGTCGGTGAAAATGGTTATGCGCGCGTTTATGGCAAATTTTCGAACCACGATGAGTCTGAGTTGCTAAATGGCGATCCAGCCAATGACAGTTGGTACATGTCCCAGGGCGGGTTCCGTTATGATTTGATCCCCTCCTCCCAGAATCTCTTCACCTTGCAGGGCGATATTTACGGCGGGCAACTCCATCAGCAGGTTGTCGGTGTTCAATTTGATGCCGCCGGCGTGCCTCAGCAGGCTATCATCCGCGACAACGTGGATGTCTCCGGGGCGAACCTGCTCGGGCGCTGGACCCATACGTTTTCTGAAGATTCCGAGCTG
>JBQCGE010000480.1:0-3144 GCA_051955955.1 Verrucomicrobiota bacterium | reverse complement strand
CTACGCGGCTGAACGCGCCATGGCGATTGGCGCGAAGGTTCTGACGCTCTCGGATTCTGACGGGTTCATTTATGAACCGAACGGGCTTGATGACGAGCGGCTTTCCGCGCTCAAGCAATTGAAGCTGCAGAAGCGAGGACGGCTCAAAGATTACGCCCGCGAATTCAAATCCAAATATGTCGCGGGAAAACGGCCGTGGTCGGTTAAGTGCGATGTAGCGCTCCCCTGTGCCACGCAGAATGAACTAAACGGCAGCGACGCGACGGAATTGCTGCGCAATGGTTGCATCTGCGTGGGGGAAGGAGCAAACATGCCTTCCACGCTCGATGCGGTTTCCCTGTTTGTGGATAAGAAGATCCTGTTCGGGCCAGGGAAGGCAGCGAATGCCGGTGGCGTTTCCGTCAGCGGGCTTGAGATGACTCAAAACAGCATGCGCCTGCAATGGACCAGGGATGAAGTGGATCGCCGGTTGCGCGACATCATGAAAGCGATCCATAGCCAATGCGTTCGCTTCGGCGAACAGAAAGGCTTCATCAACTATGTCGATGGGGCGAACATCGCTGGATTCCGCAAGGTTGCCGAAGCGATGATGGAACAGGGCGTGGTTTAATTTTCCGAAGGGAGTTCAACTCCCAATACGCCAGGGACGCGCGGCCCGGTTCATTACCGCGCATTGTGTGGGGAAATGGTGATCGAGGACTTCCAAAAGGAGTCCTCGATTTCTTTTTACCCAAATTAGAATACCTCTAACAATTACCCTCTTTACTGTGGGTATAATTTGTTCCTTGCAGCGGAACATTAAAGGCCAGGGTTTAGCTATATCATTATAACGATCTTCTAAAATAGCTGCTTTTCTGAGGAATCCGGGGGTTTTTACCACACGAAATTAATTGGCATCGAAGTAGCTTATAGGCTTGCGAGGAGTTACCCGGGTTTCCGGGGAACGGAAAGGATTTGATGCCCATGACCCAATTCACAAGTGACTTGATTCCTGCCTTGGATACGACGCCACGACCGGCCATTCGGAAAGGGACTGCGCTGCGCTTTCGTCCATGCAGCATTCGAATCCTTGCGCGGCCAGGACGGCGCAAAGTCAGCATCAAATGCGAACACAACAAGCTTAACGCCAATAACTGATTTATACCCATGTCGAAAAAAGTTTTGATTATTGATCGTGATCCCATCCGTCGTTCGAACTGGAGCGGCGCACTGGAGAATGAGGGCTTTTCCGTGAGCCATTACGAAAGCGGTAACGAAGCATTGAAGCATCTGTTGTTTCACTCGGTGAACGCAATCATCCTGGAATACGGAGCAGCGATGGCAGTCAACAGTCCTATTTCCGAAGGGGCAAAAGTGGTCAAGGAAATCACCGAAGTAGATGCCTTCGTGCCGCTCATCCTGGTTTGTGATCGGAGTGAAGAACTGAAGCACGAAACCAGCGCCGCGGCGGACCTGGTATTGCGGCATCCGCTGACCGCCACCAGTCTGGCCACATCGATGCGCACAATCCTTTCGGAAACATTGACCGAACGGGCGCAACGCAAGAGCCGTTACATCTACGCATTCCGATGAACCCTTAAAATTTGAAAAATCATGACCGTATCGAACCTGTTCTTACAAACCGAAGGAGCCCTCGGTGTTCTAAATACAACTGAACGGGCTATTGCCACGCACAGGCCTGCTCCTGGCCTGGGTTTTCGAAAAATCATGGTGATCATCGCGAGCGAAGATACGGCCGCTCATTGCCTCGATTCCGCGATGATGTTCTTCAGCACGGAAACGAGCGAGATTCATTTTATGTCACTCGCGCCACGCGTTGCTCCGGAATTGCCGCACGCCCGACCGGTGCGAAACGGACTCGCCACGCGGAAATATCCAAAGCCGGTGGAGGTGTTCCTCCATCAATCGGTTTCCATTGAACCTGAGCAGGATATTCGGAGGCTGGCGTATTCGTTCGAAATCGATCTGATTGTGATGGTCGCTCATCCGGGGCCCGGTTTGCTTTCGGTGTTTCTTAAGCGAGCTGATGAGCGCATTTTGCGGGCGGCGCCCTGCCCTGTGGTTGCGGTCCCCTGTCCTTCCAATTCGGTGACACCGGTGACACTGGAAACGAATGAAAAAGGATTCAACAGCGGAGCCGTAAAAGTGAATTCAGCAGGGAACAAGAACAAACGGAACCTGCTCGCTTGTTTGCGCTCTCACGAGAGAGCCGAAAACGTTGTTCAATTCGGAGCTGAACTCGCTGAGAAATGGAATTGCGCACTCAATATTCTGGTGACGGCGGAATTCGGCAATGCTGGAGAGGAGAGATCCGATCAGAGGCCGATTCAAATCGCGCAGGATCTGCTTGATGAATGGGTGCCGCAGCATTTGCGAGGGTCGGCGATGGGCGCGAGCAACATCGCATTTTTTGAATCGGTCAGGCAATCCGCCCGTGGTTGCGCGCCTGAACTTTTGCTGGTCGGTGGGCAGCATCGTTTCTGGCAGGCAAATCATCGAATCGATTTAAACACAGAACGCATCGTGCGCGGGAGTTCGGCACCCGTGCTTTGCGTTCCCAATACCTTGTATCAATAGAAAGGAGTCCGTTAATAATGATCGATACTTTAAAAATATTTCGTCCCGAAAAGCGAAACATCATCAAGCGTTCGAGAAACGGCGATTTTCACAAAATCATTCGTTTTTCAGTCCGGGAAGGAAAGCGTGCTCAACGGCGTGATTGCGCGAGTCTTACGCAGCTTTGTGAACCGGGAGATTTCGCTACGTTGCGGCAACGTTATGACGCGCCGCTGCACCTGAGCGCAGCGCTGCGCAAGCGGTTGGCGAACTGTTGAATTGGTTAAGCGCGAACCGCAGCTGGAACAAATTGTTCCGCCGCGGTTGCGCAATTTAATTTGTTACACACAAAAACCCGCGAAATTCAGCCTAATCCAGGGATTTGAGCGGTTTGGCACGCCCTTAGCTATAAGACACTTCAGGCAGTCATTGAACCGAGCAACTGCTCTAGCCTTTTTGATTCAGGGTTGATCGCGACTTTATGAATTCGAGGAGTAATCATTGTAATGCAGGAGATTTTAGACATTCAGAAGCCCAATTTGGCATCGCTCTCTGGCGGAGAAATCCAGCCAGCGCGCCACTTTGCCA
>JBQCGE010000479.1:0-5473 GCA_051955955.1 Verrucomicrobiota bacterium | reverse complement strand
TTCAAGGCAGAGAAATCTAAAAAGGAACTGACTTCCGCAAAGTAAGCGGATTAGGTTGCGGTTTTTTCTTCGCGGGCCTTGAGGATCTGGATACCGATTCGCCGAGCTTCGCGAACGAGATCAAAGTCGGTGAGGAGGTTGCCAAACTTCAAATCAGGCATCCCGCTTTGGGCCTGGCCGATCAGTTCACCAGGGCCGCGGAATCTCATATCCGCTTCGGCAATTTCAAAACCGTCAGAAGTCTTTTCCAAAACTCGGAGGCGTTCCTCGGATTCAGGATCATTGGCAGTAGAAATGAGAATGCAGTAGGAAGGGCGAGTGCCGCGTCCGATGCGACCTCGGAGCTGATGAAGTTGTGCGAGTCCGAACTGCTCCGCATTTTCGATGACCATGGTGGTGGCGTTTGGGACATCCACGCCAACCTCGATGAGTGAACTGGCGACCAGGATTTGGATTTTGTTGGCGCGAAATTCGGTCATTATACGCTCTTTATCTGCACCCGAGAGTTTGCCGTGCATGGCTGCGACGCGGTGATTTGGAAAAAGGGTTTTAAGTAGTCCAAATTCTTTCAGGACGGCCTTCCCGGTGGTATCATTTTCTACCCGCGGATAAACGATGAAGGACTGCTCACCTTGTGCGAGACGTTCTGCCAAAAAGGACCAAACTTTTTCGAGCTTATCCGCGGTGCGGACGAATGTTTTGACCTTTTGTCGTCCCGCGGGTGAATGGCGCATGAGCGAATGATCGAGATCGCCATAGAGGGTTAGGCCCAGGGTGCGTGGAATCGGAGTGGCGGTCATCACGAGGAGGTGCGGATAATGGCCTTTGCGGACGAAAGCTTCGCGTTGTGTAACGCCGAAGCGGTGTTGTTCATCGATGATGACGTAGCCGAGATTTGGCGCGCGGAATTTGCTCTGGATAAGGGCATGGGTGCCGATCAGGATCATCGGCTCGCGATTTTCCTCGAACAGGTCGGATTCCGGTGCAAGGTCGGACTTTGCGCTGCCGGTCCAGATTTTTACTTCGATGCCAAGGGGATTGAACCATTTCTGGAAATTACGGTAATGCTGTTCCGCAAGGATTTCGGTGGGAGCCATCAGTGCGACATTATATCCACTCTCAATCACCATGAGAGCGGAGCAGGCGGCGACAAGGGTTTTGCCGGAACCGACATCTCCCTGGAGGAGACGGCGCATCGGTATGCCGTTTATGAAATCCTGGCGAATATCGCGCAGAGCTTCCGTTTGGGCATCCGTCAGTTGAAAACCCAGCGTAGGCAGGAATTTTTTAATGAGGCGATTGTCGCCAGGGCAGGGGAGACGTGGCGCTTTTTTTTCGAGCGCGCGGCGGCGGGCCTGGATGACGAGCTGGAGTTTGATGTATTCGTCGAGGGCAAGACGTTCACGCGCGGCGGCAGGTTGCCACATTTCTTCCGGGAAATGCAGGTAGCGAATAGCCTGTGCTCGACTTAATCGTCCCATGAGAAGATCGGCAGGGTAATGCTCTGCGATTTCAACCCGGTCGAGCGCTTCGGAAATCAGACGGCGCAGGGTGCGTTGTGTAATGCCTTCGGTGAGAGGATAAACGGGCACAATTCGCTTCACCATTTCCAAATCACCCTCCTCGATCGGTTCGACTTCGGGATGATCAATCGTTCTCGGTTTCAAATCGCGGACCTTTCCCGAGACGAGCAGATGCTGCCCTTTGCTGAAATTCTTTTCGAGGTAGGGAAGGTTCCACCAGCGACAATGAAGCCGGGCGGTGCCGTCATCAATGACCACCTGGAGAACCGATTTAAAACCGCGCGCAAATTTTTTCAAGCCAAGCTCAACGACAGTGCCCTGCACGCAAACGAGTTCTTTTTGACTGATTTCGACAATGGCCAGACAATTGCGACGGTCTTCGTATTTTCGTGGAGCGTGAAGGAGGAGTTGTCCGACGGTTTCTATACCGAGACGGCCGAGAAGTTTGGCAGTTTCAGGCCCAACACCCGGCAGTGTGACAACGGAAGAATCGAGATTTAATTTTGGCGGCGATTGCACCGCGCACAATTTAAAGCGGTATGATCGAAAACAAAAGAACGGGAAATCAAGTCACATAAGTCGATCCAGGAAAAGGTCGTAGTCGAGTTTCTTCGAGTCAGAGAGTTTGGCAGGAACTCCTCATGTGATCCGCGTGTTTCCTCTCTTTCCTCGATCCCTGGGGGACTGCTTTGATCTCCGGTGGTGAATGCTTGCTTCGAGTTTTTCGATGAGAGTTGAGCGAGCGTTTTTCTTTTCGATCGAGAGTTGTTTTTGCAAAAAATTGAGGACCGCGGTTTCCTCTTGTTTAAGGGCAAAGAGGTTTGTGGGCTGAAGTGATTTCGATTTGGCGGAGGCGACTTGGCGCGATGGATTGTGCGCCTGTTTCTTCACAACATTGAAGATGTTGGTGAGTTTTCCATCCATGTAGGCATCCAGAATGAAGGGGTGAATGTAACATTTGCGACAGATGGCAGGAGTGTTCCCGAGTTTTAAGGATACTGCTTCAATCGCGCGGAGCAGGTTCTTTTTGGCCTCTTTTTTTGTCTGGAAATGATTAAACACGGCAAGCTCGACCGCGGCGAGGACTGTCCCACTCCAGGTCCGGAAATCTTTGGCAGTGAAATCGCTTCGGGTGATTTCCTTCAGATATACATTCACGTCACTCGACGTGATATCGTGCGGCTTTCCATCGTCTCCAATATATTGAAAGAGTTCCTGGCCAGGTATTTCCTGGCATTTGCGGACGATTTTCGCCAGGCGCGCATCTTCCAGGTTAACGCGGTGGAATTTACCGCTTTTTCCCTTGAATTGGAATTGTATTCTCCGCCCGCGAATATCGACATGCCGGTCCAGCATTGTAGTAAGCCCGAAGGAGTTGTTGGCTCGAGCATACTCATCATTGCCCACCCGGATCAATCCGGTCTCAAGAATTTTGATGATGGTGGCCAGTACTTTCTCCCGAGGGAGTCCAGGAAGGTTGAAATCGTGCTCGATTCGTTTCCGGATTTTTGGAAGGGCGAGCGCGAAATCAATCATTCGGTTGTATTTTGTCTGATCGCGCACCTCCCTCCAGCGGGGGTGGTACCGATACTGTTTGCGCCCGCGCGCGTCGTATCCGGTGGCCTGGAGATGTCCGTTTGACTTCAGGCAAATCCAGACATCGGTCCAGGCTGGAGGAATGGCGAGGCGCTTGATGCGGGCGAGGTCGTCTTTATCGGTTAAGGGTTTGCCATTCGGCAGCAGGTAGGAAAACTCCTTTCCTTTTTTGATGCGCCGAATTCCTGGGGCATCAGTGGAGATATAAGTGAGGCCGGCTTCGCGCGCTGAGTCTGGAGAATCTGCCTGGGTTTTTTTGATGAGTTCAACCGCTTCCCGAGCCATGGAACAAGATGCAATTCAAAAGGTAAAGAATCCACAACGGTTCAGGTGCAAGGTTTTTGGAGGAGGAAAGGTCGGAGAAAAGCGTAGATGAAAACAATTGACAACGGTTAGGGTGGAATATCAAAGTGATATCACAATGATATGAACACCAACCTCAAAAACCCCAGTTCTGAAAAAACCATCCGCGTTGCAAACGGATGGGTAATGCTCCTTGTGACCTTCGCCTTAATGGTCGGGGGATTGTATTGTTTGTTTCGTGTGGCCAACTCCCAGGGCGACTTCAAGGCAGGATACCTGATTGGAGCGTTCGGCCTGGAGTTCTGTTTTGCGATCAGTTGTGCAGGTTACTTCACCCTGCAACCGAATGAGGCGCGGGTGATGATTCTTTTCGGAAGCTACCAGGGGACCGTGCGCGAGAGCGGATTTCATTGGACCAACCCTTTCAATAAGAAACTGAAGGTGTCTTTGCGTGCGCGGAATTTCCAGAGTGATCGGTTGAAAGTGAATGACAAGCGAGGGAATCCGATTGAGATCGCGGTGGTGGTGGTGTGGCGGGTAGAGGATACCGCGCAGAGCGTTTTTGATGTGGAAGCTTGCGCTGAGTATGTGCGGATCCAGAGCGAATCGGCCATTCGGCACCTGGCGAGCAATTACGCCTACGACCATGGCGAGGAGAATGAAATGACCCTGCGGGGCGGTGGCGATGCGGTGCAGGCCGATTTACAGGCTGAGTTGCAGGATCGTTTGGCCAAGGCGGGAGTATCGGTCGATGAAGCCCGGATCACGCATCTTGCCTACGCGCCCGAAATCGCGAATGCAATGTTGCGCCGACAACAAGCGGAAGCGGTGATTGCAGCACGTCAAAAGATTGTGCATGGCGCAGTGAGCATGGTGGAGATGGCATTACGGGAATTGGCGGACAAGGGGGTGGTGCAGTTGGACGATGAACGCCGTGCGGCCATGGTGAGCAACCTGATGGTCGTTTTGTGCGGCGAGAACGAGGTCCACCCCATTATCAATACCGGAACGCTCTACGCATAAGCTGAATGAGGGGTGCGGTTGGTTTTGATGCCCGCCGCATCCACGAGAGTAATGGAGCCGCGCAAATCATTTTTAATTCGGATTGACCCTGAGCTTTGGCGGGAATTGGACCGCTGGGCGCAGGACGAATTGCGAAGTGTGAATGGACAGATCGAGTTTTTACTAAAGGAATCAGTGGCACGTCGAACAAAGTCGAAGCCGCAAGCGACGAAAGGAGAAAAGGGATAATGCGGGTGGTATTGCAGCGAGTGGCTTCAGCAGAAGTGAAAGTGGCCGGCGATGTTGTTGGGAAAATCAATCGGGGAATTATGCTCCTCTTCGGAGTGCATCGCGAGGATATCGTGGAAGATTTGAACCCGATTGAGGATCTCGCGGCGAAATGCGCGGAGTTAAGAATTTTTCCAGATCCGGAAGGGAAGATGAATCTGAGTTGCGCGGAAGTTGGCGGAGAGGCGTTGGTTGTTTCGCAATTCACCCTTTATGGTGATTGCCGAAAAGGCCGTCGGCCGAATTTCATGGATGCCGCGGATCCGCAGAAGGCGCGGAAAATTTACGAGTATTTTGTCGAGGCCCTTCGCCGGAGGTTGGGGAAAGTGGAAACAGGGGAGTTTGGGGCGCACATGGAGATTGCGCTGGTAAATGACGGGCCAGTGACACTGGTGATTGATGACGGTGGAGAGCGTTGAATGTAAATCTTCCAAGTCGCTGATCAAGCAATCCTGTCGCGATTAACACCTCGGATGCTATGGCTCAGCAATTCAAGTTTAGTTCGTCGGAAATAGTCTTTGTCGGCAGGAATAGCTGCAAATCATCAGAGTTGAGAGGTATAAAGCCAAACTGCTCGTAATACGATTTGGCTTTATAATCTTTGGCATCAACAAACAACCCAATCCCTCCTGCTAGCTCATGGATTCTAAGGAAATATTTCATCGCGGTTATCAGAAGGTAACTGCCAACACCTTGATTCTGGCAAGACTTCGCTACTGCGAGTCGACCTAGCTTCACTCCAGTTGCCTGGCGGGGCAGGC
>JBQCGE010000478.1:0-6311 GCA_051955955.1 Verrucomicrobiota bacterium | reverse complement strand
ATGGGCATCTTTGTCCAATGCTTTAAAATCCCAGGTTTTCTCGTTACGCTTGGCGGACTGTTTCTCGCTCGCGGATTGTGTTACGTGATCAAACTGGAATCGATTCCGTTGGAACATCCATTCCTGAGTCGGGCCGCGGATTGGTATATTTCACTTGGAACGTAATTCACTCTTCCGCTTCCCTCCTGCATTTTCCTGGGGGTGTTTCTCGTTGCTCTTTACCTGGCCCATTACAGCCGCTTCGGTCGCAATGTTTATGCAGTCGGAGGCAGCGAACAATCCGCCCTGCTTATGGGTTTGCCTGTGGGAGCCACACGCATCCTCGTGTTTGTAATCAGCGGAATGTGCGCCGGTCTGGGGGGTGTCGTTTACAGCCGCGATACCTTTTCGGGCAACCCGAATGCCGCAATGGGCCTGGAACTGGATGCCATCGCCGCAGTCGTAATCGGCGGAACGTTGCTCACGGGTGGTGTTGGATTTGTCGCTGGAACCATGATTGGCGTCCTCATCTTCGGCATCATCCAAACCGCAATTACTTTTGATGGCCGCCTCAGTTCCTGGTGGACCAAAATCGTAATCGGAATTTTGTTGCTGCTCTTTTTGCTCATTCAAAAGATGATCCAGGCGCGCACTTTAAAATCTGAACATACATGAACATTCCAAAGCTCCTTCAGAGGCTGCTCGGGGTTATGATTGTGAGTATCGCCACCCACGCTGAAAATTACGTTAACCCGGTCATTCCCGGCGACTATCCAGACCCATCCATCGTTAAAGTGGGCAGTGATTTTTACGTCACCGCAACCACTTCGGAGTGGGCTCCAATTTTCCCCATTCTCCATTCCCGTGACCTCGTGAACTGGGAAAACATTGGTGCGGTCTTCGAAAAACGTCCCGAATGGTCCGTCGGCAGTTTTTGGGCGCCCGAAATCCACGAGTATAAGGGAAAATTTTTTCTTTATTACGTCGCCCGCAAGAAAGATGGTCCGCTCTCGATTGCGGTCGCCACCGCCGATAAGCCGACCGGGCCTTATACAGACCACGGCCCATTCATCAGCCAGCCAGCCGGTTCGATTGATCCTGTGGCCGTCGATGATGAGAACGGTAAACGGTATTTAATCTGGAAGGAAGACGGCAACAGCCGCAAAGAACCGACCGTGCTCTGGATTCAAGCCTTAACTGCTGATGGCCTCGGAGTTGAAGGCGAAAAAAAGGAAATCATCCGGAACGACCTCCCATGGGAAGGCAATGTGGTGGAAGGGCCTTTTGTCATTCGCGCGCACGATTATTTTTACCTGATCTACGCGGCGAATGCCTGCTGCGGGAATGCCTGCCACTACGGCGTTGGCGTGGCCCGCGCGAAAAACCTGCTCGGCCCCTGGGAAAAAGACACCCGCAATGTGCTTGTGCAGGAGAACGAGGTTTGGAAGTGCCCCGGCCACGGCAGCATCGTCAAACTCGATAACGGCGATTTCTATTTCATTTACCATGCTTACAACGCCAAAGATTCCGTCTTTGTCGGACGCGAAGCGGTCCTCGCCAAGGTGGATTTCGATTCAGAAAAATGGCCCGTCATCAACGGCGGCAAAGGTACGCCCGTAAAAGCCTTTTCCCCTTTCGGCGTTCCCGCGCGTCATGCGCAATACCATTTCGAGGATGACTTTGCTGGAAAATCGCTTGATCCAAACTGGCAGTGGCCCCAGAACAAAAACCTTTCCGCGAAACTCGACGGATCAGGGACGTTGCAGTTGCAACCTGACGCTCCAAATCCCGAGGAATTTATTGGAGCCGTCCTCGCCTTAAAGACCGCGTCAGGTGAATACCAGGCGGATGTGGTTCTCAAGCGAAATGAGAACGCAAAAGGACACGCGGCGCTTTCCGCTTTCGGCGATCTTGCAAACGCGCTTGGTATTTCCATCAAAAGCAACAAGGTGGAACTCTGGCGCAAAAGTAAAAACAATCTCGAACATCTCGCCCACGAAGATCTGGCTCCAGGCGAGACCATTCATCTCCGCATGACCGCTTCCGGAGGGCACACGTTCAAGTTTTCATACAGCACCGATGGAAAAAAATGGAGTGATCTCGGTCAAAAAGAACCGCTCCAGGGACAGTATCTCCCTCCGTGGGATCGCGGCGTTCGCATCGCATTGATTGCTGGCGGACCGGATGATTATAAGGCTGAGTTCAACTCATTTGAAGCACGGTTTACCCCTCCCGCAGAAATCCAGCAAGCCATTGATCGACAGCACTTTAGCAATTAAGCAACTGGTCGGAAGCCGTGTCAAGGCACTTTCATTTACAATATTGTGTCCCCGCGTCTTGCACGAGCAATTCCCGGGACGTAAGCTGGTGCCATGAAAAGTGGAAATCCGCAGGAGCCATGTTCGGATTTTGATTGCGACGAAAAGCACCCCGTATCTGGAAAAAGAAATTTACGTTGGCGTAAGACCTCTGCCTCAAAAAAACTTTATCGTAAAAGTTCACCATCTCGGTAGGCGCATGGCGAAATGGGCTGGATTATTCCAGGGCCGGAACAAGTTGGGATTGAGGAAATCATCTCAAATCTGGTGGAATGGTTGCGCCTGGCAGTGGAAACCACCGGTGCGATTATTATCGCCATCGGAATCCTTACTTCGATTTGGCTGCTGATTCGTAACCATGCCGCCGGATTCAATGCTGTCCGGCTTCGCCTTGCCACTTTTCTCGCCCTCGCCCTCGAGTTTCAACTCGGCGCCGATATTCTCTCCACCGCAGTCGCTCCGACCTGGGATAAAATAGGCAAGTTAGCCGCCGTGGCCATCATCCGAACAGCTTTGAACTACTTCCTCATGAAAGAAGTGCAGGAGGAACGCGCGGCTGAAAAATCAAGGCAAGGGAGCGCAACGAGTGTTTAAGATTTACCCAGCAGCGGCAAGCTGGTTAAATATCTCCCATGAAGTGGAACGTGCTGCTGTTTGTGCTGCTTTCCTCGTTCCAAGCCTTGGCTGGGGAACCGAGAATCATTAAGGTTCTCCCACAATTGCTGGATCAAAAAGGGCGCGCGGCGCTTTCACCAAGCCTTTACGAACGCGATGCATACCAGTTTTACCTGCGCCAGCATCCAGATGAAATATCCGCCCTTCAATTCAACGTGCAATGGAAATGCACGGAACGCCCAGGTCCACTGAAACTCAAATTGGAACTTCGCGGCAGCAAAATGAAGCTGAACGAACATCGAGTGGTGGAAGCCATCGTTCAACCACGAACTCTTTTTTCGAAATGGTCCGAAATTCAGCTTGATAAGCAAACATACGAATTGATCGGTGAAATCATTGCATGGCGCGCCACACTTTGGGACGGAGAAGAATTGCTCGCGGAACAGAAGTCATTTCTCTACTAAGCTTTTCGCTTCTCTAATTTATTCAGCTGCAAAAAGAAGCTGAATATTCCCACCCTCTCCACCATCGGATTTTAGGCGGATTGCACTCTCCGTCTCATCAAAATGATCGTTTCAAAAGTCAGCACCATCCTTTCCGGGAAGAAGAGCCGGACCATTGCAGGCTGTTTCTTTTTACTCTCGGCGCAGCTCACCTGCGTTACAGCCAGTGAATCGCCTCTCGTCTTAAATGATCCAAGGCAAATTTTGGAACGCACCTGTTTCCAAACGGGGCAGGCCTTTAGCGGGAAGGGCAACCTTGGATCCGATGTCGCGATTGTTTACGGCATTGATTCCGGGCTTCCTGATCGGATTGAAACCTGGCGCAAGCACGGCTACCGCATCCACGTGATGACCGGCGTATCCTGGGGGCATTACCAGGATTACCTCTACGGCAGGTTTGATGGCACCAACCATGTGGACGAGGCGCAAACGGATAAGAACGGAAATAAGATCAGCCACGGCAGTGATGTTTATTACATGTGCCCTGGCGAAAATTACGGAAAATTTCTTTCAGTGGGGGTTCAACGCGCTTTGGATGCCGGAGCCGAGGCAATACACCTTGAGGAACCCGAGTTTTGGGTCCGCGGCGGGTATTCAGAAGGGTTCAAACGGGAATGGAAAAAATATTATCATGAAGACTGGCAAGCGCCGCATTCTTCTGTTGATGCTCAATGGCGCGCATCCAAGTTAAAGTATTATCTCTATCGCCGCGCGCTTCAGCAGGTGTTTGATCACGTTCAGGATTACAACAGGAAAACCGGACGTCAGGTTCGTTGTTATGTGCCGACACATAGCCTGATAAATTACGCCCAATGGCGCATCGTCAGTCCAGAATCGAGCCTTGCGCAGTTAAATGGTTGCGATGGCTATATTGCTCAGGTTTGGACTGGAACTTCGCGCACTCCAAACTTTTACGCGGGCAAATTCAAGGAGCGGACCTTCGAAACCGCATTCCTCGAATATGGCGCGATGCAAAATCTGGTCCGCTCAACCGGTCGCCGGGTCTGGTATTTGAATGATCCAATCGAGGATAATCCCGATCACACTTGGGTTGATTACAAGGAAAATTGGGAATCCACGCTCGTTGCTTCCCTGCTCCACCCTGAAGTTTCTCATTTCGAAGTCGCCCCATGGCCCGAGAGTATTTTCGGTGGAAAATATCCCCGGCGCTCGCCAGATCGCAAAGGCATTCCGCCAGAATACGCCACTGAACTTCAGACGGTGATGAATGCCTTAAACAACATGAACCAAAAGGAGGTTCGCTGGGATGCTGGAAGTGAAGGGTTCGGCGTGTTGATCAGCGATTCTTTGATGTTCGAACGGGGTGAACCCAACAGCAGCGATGAGCATTTGAGCCATTTTTACGGGATGGCTCTGCCTCTCGTGAAACGTGGTATTCCTGTCACCCCGGTTCAGTTGGAAAACGTCACGATTGCCGACTACCTCGACAATTTTAAAGTGCTTCTGCTCAGTTATGTCGGCATGAAACCACTCACGCCCGAAGTGCACGATGGTCTTGCCAAATGGGTGAAGTCCGGCGGAACCCTGCTCGTCATTGATGATGACTCCGATCCTTATAATAAAGTGCGCGATTGGTGGAACGAAGGAACTAAAAAATACCAAACACCCCGCGAACATTTGTTCGAAACTCTCGGCCAGAGGATCGAGAAAAACAGATGGACCAGCATTGGCGAAGGGCAACTATTCTGGACGTTCGAAAATCCAGCAGCCCTTGCGCGCCGTGTGGATGGGGCGGACAGAATCGTCGCGACAGCACGTGATGCAGCTCAGCAGGCAAAAATCAACTGGAGAGAGACGAATTATCTCCAACTCCGCCGCGGTCCTTATGTAATTGCTGCGGGGCTCGACGAAAGTTTGCCCGCCGAAATGCCAACGTTGAAAGGCCGATTTGTAAATTTGTTTGATTCAGAACTCGCCGTGAACGATCAAATTCCGCTTCGACCAGCATCCCGTTACTTCCTGGTCGATCTCGATAAATTGCCGGCTGAAGGGAATTACCTGGTCGCTTCTGGTTGCAAATCATTGCTTAAATCCGAGAAGCAAAATTCGCTCGAGCTGTTAACGGAAGGCGTGGAACAAACACCGGGCATTGCCCTGTTGCATCTCGACGAAAAACCGAAGTCGATCAGGCTCGATGGAGAAGAGCTCGAGCCTTCAAAAGTGGATGGGAAATTGGTGTGGCTGAAATTTGAGAACAAGGCGCAGCCACGCCGGATACAGATTCAATATTGATGAGTTGTATCTCCTTCTGCGTTGATCGAGTCTTCGATCCGTTGCAACATCCCTTCCGGGGGAAGGAAACCGTCAACATGCGAGACCAGCCTGCCGCTTGACGTAAGAAAAATCGTGCTCGGCACGGAACGGATCATATACTGTTGCGCCAATTCTGGCTTCTCATCGATATCAATGCGCACAGGCACAACCGCCCACGAGGCCTTCACCACGCTTGGGGTGCTGTAAGTATAACGATCCATCAATTTGCAGGGGGCACACCAAGACGCAAAGAAATCGAGCATGATTGGTTTATGGCTCGCCTGCGCGATTTTCAGCGCATCGTCGAATGAATAGCCCCACTCAATGACACTGTCTGTAGGCGGGCTATTTGGACTTAAAGCAGAAACATCTGGATGCCGATGCAAATCCGCGCATCCGAGCGCAAGACAAGCTGCGGCCGAACCGATCACGCACCATGAAAAGAAAGTTTTTTTCATCTCCCGTGGTGAAGCATAGTCCAGCTCATTGATAATGGGCAATGCTTCATCAACTCAATTGTTTGCTGGATTGGCCCTGTTGCTTATTTTGGAAGCCACTTCTCCCAGTTTTTCGCGAACTCATCCACATTCTCTTTCGTTACGCGAACAAGTTTGCTCACATC
>JBQCGE010000477.1:0-4361 GCA_051955955.1 Verrucomicrobiota bacterium | reverse complement strand
TGGATCGCCCAAAGGGGCAAGCGTGGCGGAGGAAGCCTGGTAGATACGATAACGGAGCGCGGATGTTACTTCGGCACTCGCACTGCTCTGAACCGTTAATGGCACCTTGGTTGCCGCACCTGCAAAGCGGTAAAGATCCGCCGGACCAACAAGAGTCAGTTCAGCCGCTGCTGCTGGAACCAACAAAACCGAAAATATCAGAAATGAGCGGATATAGTTCATTATTGCTTCTGTTGCGCTTTTAATTCTTTTTGCAATCGGATTTGCTGCTGGTAAGCAGCGACTTCCGCCGGCACCGAAGCCGCCTGCTCCGCGGATAATTTTCCTTTTGCTTCCTTTGCTAATTCCGCGGCCTGCTCATTACCCAGGCGTTCGGAATAAGTGAGCCAAAAAAAAGCGGTGAGGGGATTCGGCTTTCCGTTTTCCCCGCGCAGGAATGCTTTACCAACCTTCAGCATAGCCTCCGCATCTTCGCCCTGGCGGGCTTTTATATACAACGCCAAAAACTCGGCGAAACTCTTTTGCTCAGCCTGAAGGTAGAAGATTGGTGCGCCTGATGGATCTAAAAATTGCCGAACTGCATTGCCGTTTCTGCCCAGGGCTCGACCGATCCAACGAGCTCCTTCGAGATAGTCCCGCTCCACTCCATAACCGACGATATAACGTTCCGTCAGGTTCAGCATGGCATCGCCATCACCCATTTTGGCGGCTTCGAGACACAGAGCAACAGGCGATTCGCCAGGGTTCCTTGGCTCTCCCAGTCCCGATGCATACATTTCCGCAAGCTCGGTCTTTGCCGGCACATAACCGGCATCGGCAGCTTTGCGGACCAATTCCAAAGCTTTGGATTCATCCACTTCCAACTCGGAATTATCCAAGTAGAATGTGGAGAGCCAAAGCTGGGCTTGAGGATTTCCCTCTGCTGCTTCCTTCTTTAATTTCACCAGCATTGCGGATTCCTCAGCCCGGAGGTTGAGCGAGAGTAAAAGCGAGGCGATCAGAACAAATTTTTTCATGGTTCACCTCGCTCTTTGATAGCTGGTTTAGCGGATGCTGCGAGCTCCTCCAATTCTTTTAACGGAACAAACCAAAGGCCAATCTGCCCGGTATTACCAAAAACCAGGTGATCGTTAAGCGCCGCCATGAAAAGACCCGGACGCGGGCCATTTTCCTTCGCGCGTTGCCAGATTGAAGGAACGCTCTTACCCATCGTGACATCCAAAACAATGGGTTCTTTGAATTTAGGATTCAAAACGAAAAGGTAGTTTTTTTGCTGGAGGCCGGGATGAACAGATTCGCGGCCACCGTTCGCATTCATCGGCTTTCCCCAAACGAAAATGTTATCCTGCGAAAACGCCGTTGAAGAAATATCGAGCCTGAACTGTTCAAGGCCTTTCCACACCATCTCCCTGGCAGCGGTGGAACGTCTCAGGGGATGATATATCTCCGCGGTGGATTCACCGGGTGATTGTTCATAGAGCTGGACAGGCTGCTCATCCGTAGATCGGAGCAGATAAGCAATGCTCTTCTCCATTCGACTGTTCATTTGCAGGTATAACAACCCACCCGGATCCTGATGGGAGTACACTCTGGAATTAGGTCCAAAAGTCGTCAGCACCGAGAACGCATCATTTCGGAACTGATAGATGGTGCTCGGAACCCAGACTCGGAAACCTTCCTTTGCTGAGAGAATCTGGCCATCCAGCAGATTGGTAGCGCTATCCAGAGGAGTTAACGCGGGCTGCCGACGTGCACTCACCCAGGTTTTGACGGAACTCCCGCCCGGTTCCACTTCGAGCAGGCTATCGGGATTCAAAACAAGGAGCCGGCCATCCTGAACGAATAGCTGCGCTTTGAGGTGGATCGGCACGGGGAGGTTTATCCAATTTTTCCGTTCGCGGTCAAAGCGCATTAGATTAGCGCCTCCACTTGCATACAGTTCATTTCTCCAAAATTGGAAATCGGGTGCAAAGGAAGCGAATCCGTTAAAGAAAAAGGTTTTGTCAAAGTTTATAGGGATACTCTCAAGAGCTCCTTTTTCGGGATCGAACGAGGTGATCAAGCCCCGATTCTCCAGGGCATAACCAGTCCCTTGCCGAGATTCAGTCAGGCGGGTGCGGAGCCAGATTTTGTTATGGTCCGGGAGGAAGCTTGTGTTTTGCAGTGAAACGACATTGCTTAAAGCAATCAGGCCTGGAGGGATTTGCTTATAATTATGAATCACCAGGGTATTTGTTCGGATCGGAGTGGGGATAAAAGACTCTCCCCGATTCGCGAACGGCCCACGGGGCCCCGGAAAGCTATGTTCTCGATTACGCTGAAATGGCATCTCCGGGCGTTGTGGGGATACTGGCAAGCGTTGGCCAGGTTTGTGCATAACCATTTTGTTCGTGGCAGGCCCTGGTTGCGGCATGAGTCCTGGGGCTGGCTCTTTTCCAAGTGATCGATTAATCCGCTTCTCAAGCCCGTTCGCTTGCATCAGCGCCATGCGGATAGCGCCTCGCTCCCGAATTTGCGCGGAAGCCAATTTGTTGGACAAAACAGTGCGATACTCGGGAAGCAACGAAAGGATCGTCTCCGCGTTATCTTTAGGGAGCTTGAGCGAGAGTGGGAAATATTGGAAAAATTGAGCGCTATCGGTGACGCCCTCCTTGAGGAATTGCTTTTGTTTATCCAGCAAGGATGCAGCGAGCTGACTATTTTTTCGCTGTTCAGCTTTTTCCCACTGGGCAGATCGCAGGGGATTGAGCACCGTTTTTGTAAATTTCCTTACCTCACCTTGAACTTTCGCTTGTTCTTTGCTCAGCTCGTGCGGAATGGAGGAAAGGCTCGCGACATCGGACAATTGATATTCATAATTGAGCAGCGCCCGCGCATGGCTCAACGCGTTCGTGTTCTGTTGAATTTCAGACATGATTTTCCTGCCATGAGCGAATCTCTTTTCGTTTTCGGGAATGGAAGGGGTTTGGAGGAAAAGTGCTTCGATGCGGATCACTGGATTTGTATTACTCTCCAGTTCCCGCAAGAAATCGCGCCAGGCAGAAAACGCATTCCGGCGCTCATTCCAGGTCCAACCCGCGAGAGGAAGGTGCATGCCTTCTTGATTGAGATAGATGTTCCTCAAATATGGAAAACCGGGAGCGCTCAGCAGCATGCGATGCATGCTCAAGGCATCACTCATCTTCTCCTGCCATAACGAGCCAAACTCGGCCATTGTTCGGAACACGTTCTCCTCAGAGAGAACGTTCATCTGGTCAAAAGTATACTCCTGCGCATCCAGAAAAAATGGCCCTCTCACGGTGGCGCTTTTGAGCAGCCAGGCAGCGCTTTCGCGGCACAACTGGCGCAGCTCTGCCAATTCATCCCCCACTCCCTTCCGCGCTTCGGGCATGTAATAAAATTCGTAGAGCAGTTTGGAGGAATTCAACAAGGCTAGATTACCTGCCTTCAGCCATTCTTTCCCAACTCCCTCTGGCGATACGCGCGAACTCCACTCCATGAAAAGGGAAAGCGCGGTGATGGCGTGACCCAAACATTCGCGACTGGGGGGACCCGCATAGTCAAGACGTCGTTTTTGAGGAACACGAATGCGACCCCAGCTAAGGTCGACTGCCCGGGAATACGCCTGCACCCGAAGCAGTGCGGTGGCTTCGTCTTGTTTCCCCAGCGCCCAGGCCGCGTCGGAAGCGGACTGCGCGGTCTGAAACAATCCCCAGCGCAAGGCCCATTGCGCTTCGTTGAAATAACGGGAGCCTTCACCCGCCGGATCCCAAGCTGCAGTCGATTTCTGGTTCGCGAGTTTCAGGATTTCACCCACGAATTGATTGATAATCACGGCCAATTCGTCCGGCTTACCCGTAACTTCAACGACATTCGTTGTTTGTGATCCTGGCGGGATGATGCGTCCTTCCAGGCTAATCTGGTTTGTGGAGTAACCCAGTTTGTTGACCGTCCCATCTATTAAATAACTGCCGCGCCAGAAAGTTGAAGTCTCCGAATTCAATTCGCGCTCCAGCAAAGTAGCACCCAGCTTTTGGCGCTCGAGGACGAAGATATTGGTCTCCCGCGCGAGGCGTTTAAGCAAAAGCGCGTTCAATTCCTGGTCGAGCAACCGCGCTTCACGTGAATCAGTGGCGGAACGCAAATTCAGAAGCGAGAGTTTGACGGCAGCGCCTTCCGGCAATGCGGCACGCGCGAATTGCGGCGCGAGCAACTCTGCTGTGGCGGCGCCCCATTCAGCAATATCCCGTGGTGGCCATGAGAAATCCCGCGCTTCCAGCAGGACACCTTGTTTCACCAGAATTAATCGGAGCGCGAGCGAGCCCGAGTTTTTCTGATCTGTAGAACCAGCCCTGGAATAG
>JBQCGE010000476.1:0-5368 GCA_051955955.1 Verrucomicrobiota bacterium | reverse complement strand
ACGTCATCCAGCGCGGTTCGGAATTGCTCGCGCGTTGCCGCGTGGCCATAAGATCCTTCCAGGTCAAGCTGTGGCCAGAGCTGATTTTTGAGATACTTGATATTAATATCCTGCGCCTCGAGGTTCAGCTTCAATTGTTGCAGGTCAGGCCGCAAGGTCAGCCCGCGCCGCCAGCTTTCCGGCAAATCAGGAGAGGCGGGGACGGCAACCAATGTTTCCACGGGGTCGAGCACAACATTACGCCAGTTTTGAAAATCCTGGGTAATCAGGTTCTTCATGTCGTTCAACGCAACAGCGTAGGCCTGTTCCGTGACCAGCAGGTTCGCCACCGCCCGCGCCACTTCTGCCTCAGCCTGCTTTTCGTCCAGCGGAGCGAGTGCTCCGACTTCAACCCGCTTTTGATTTTCGCGCAGGAGTTGGTTGGCATATTCCAGCGCGGCGCGTTGCACCTTAATGTTTTCGCGCGCCTGGATCAGGTTGTAATAAGCGAGTTCGACACTCGACACCGTGTTGATCAATGTCTCACGAAGCTGCCATTCGGAAATCTTGAGCCGCTTTTTGTTGATCAAAATATCGCGGCGGGTTCCATCAATCCAAAAATTGCGCAGAATCGGCTGCCGAAGGTTCAAATTCCAGCCGGAGCTCACATCGAGCGGCCCGCGCACCTGCGAGTGGTCGAAAGAGGTGTTCAGGCCATATTGCAAACCAGATGGAGCAAGACCCGCGATACCCGCGGAGTAGGAATCCGTTTCAATTTCACGCCCATCGGTCGGCAGCAAGCTGCCGTTGAAATTCACGACGCCGGGAGGAGTTTTGGTATAGCTATACCCCGCACTGCCACTCAACGCCGGTTCATACGCGCCGTAGGTTCCCTCCAGGTTGAAGCGAGCAATGTCGGGATTATAGCGAATAATTTGGACATCGTAATTATTCTTCAGCGCCATTTGTACCGCGTCCGCAAGGCTGATCGATTCCACGGTGATGTTCGTTCCTAGAATGCTGGTCGGCGGAACGTTGTTGCTCGCTGTCGCCATCAGCATCCCGTTGGTCACCACTACCCCGCTCGCGACGAAGTTCGTCGCGGTCAATGCCTGCGCATTAGTCCGAACGCCAGCAGTCACCGGGACAGCTCCACTCGTGAAATTGGTTTGGGCACTCAGGCTGATGACTCCCGCAAGTGGGAGCAGGCAAACTATTGGCTTCAGATGCATTGGTTGCGCAGATTGCAAAATTTAAAATATCCCGTCAAATAATCCTCGTTCCGGAATCCCCCACACTTGGATAATATCCAGAGGCAGTTTATTCGGAAAAAACGAGACCAAACCATGGATTGCAGATGCTGATGATCCTCAGCATCCACTCATGACTTAGACACTGGATGAGCAACAAAGGTTTCACGATAAATCTGAAACGCTCGCCAGCGCAAAATGCACTTCATCCGAACTTAAACTTGATCGAAAGGATGCCATTGTTCATTTTCGCAACATGGTCCGACAAGCCCTAATCTTCGCCAGCATCTTCTCGGCGCTTATCGTGCTCTCCATCTTCGGGTACTCAGCATGGCAGCAAAGAACCCAATTCAACAAGCTCAAAGCTGAATTGAGTGATCTAAAAGTTGCCTCTGAACGCAGCGCAGAGCAATCCGCCGTCCTGCAACAACAACTCACCAATAGCCAGGCTCGCATCGAAGCGTTAATTCAGGAAAAGGAAGCGGTCACCCACGCGCAACAAGCCATCGAAGACCAAATGCGCACAGCCCTCAAGTCCAGGGATGTAACCATCTCCGAACTTCAGGGAAAATTAACCGTGAATATTCTCGACCGCGTGTTGTTTGCCTCCGGTGAAGCGGACTTAAAACCCGAAGGTGAACAGGTGCTCAGTCAGGTCGCCAGCGTCCTGACCCAGCATACGAATCGCCAAATTTACGTTATTGGTCACACCGACAATATACCGATCCGGGCGAATACCTTCAGCAGATATCCTTCGAATTGGGAGCTATCCACTGCTCGCGCCACTTCGGCCGTGCGATACCTCGTCGAAAAAGCCGGCATCAACCCTGTTCGAATGGCGGCCGTCGGCTATGGGGAATTCCATCCAGTGGCCGACAACAGCACCGCCGAAGGAAGAGCCAAAAATCGGAGAATCGCGATTGTCATCATGCCGGAGCAATTCAATCCCATGGATCAAACGGAACAAACCAACGCCATCCCTCCACTTATCGAAAGCCCTGTAAACTCGACCAATCTGCCACCAACCGAAACGGAACAGATCCAACCAGTGCCAGAGCTGAACCCGACTCATTAATGCCCCGCCGTTAAATCCTCATCCGCGCGACCGAATTGATCTTACTTCATGGATCGTGCACGTATGAGTAAAGGCTGCCGGAAACCAATTGGTTCGCGTGAGTTTCGTCTCTCAGAGCGATCAAACCATTATGATAACATCGCAGGTAATAATGGTTCTGGCGCTCGGCTGTATCGCAACCACTTGGGTAATATCACGCGCCTACGGTCATTGCGGAGCCGCCATTAACCGCATTTTTTCTTCTCTGTGCGTTCAGGCTCTGGCGGCTATTCTCCTCTCCTTCTCCAGTGAGAACATTCTCCTCTCCATCCTTTTTACCGCGATAATCCTGGGGGCGGTTTTCTGGATGGTTCACGGCAGTGCGCCTGCTCGGCAAATATAGGGACAGTTTTTTCGGGCACGCTGGTTGGTGATCAGCAATCAGCAGCTTCATTTGAACAAAAAAAGAGGCCCTTTCGGGCCTCTTTTTGTGAAGGAATTTAATTAACCCGCATTAGGGCGACACTCGGCGAATCCGGAAGAACTGGTATTCAGCCGCAATCTCTTGCGTAATTTGAGTTTCGGACGAAGTCGCCGAAATCGTCTGGACAGTCGTCCAGTTCTTGAAGTCGGACGTTGCTTCCACAGCGTAAGTAAACCCGGCCTGGGTCGCCGCAGTGAAGGCGATTGTGGACCCGGCGTTCTCTTTGCTCACACCCGAGATGCCAATCGGCAATGGAGTGATAAATGTCTTGTCATTGTTAAACCGCGCAATACCACCGCGCGGCACGCGATCCACCTGGGTGAATTTGCCACCGACAATGATGCGACCATCTTCAGGCTGCACCGCGATAGTATAAACGGTATCGTTCGGGCCATCGCCAGCATTGAAGCTCGCGTCAAGCGAACCATCCGCATTCAAGCGGGCCACGCGAACTCGCGCGAGCGCGCCATTTGTGGATGTGACGGAAGTAAAATCACCGCCGATGATGAACTTGCCATCACCCTGTTGGGCGACTGCGTAAACCACAGCATTGGGCCCGGCGCCTGCCAGCGCCACTGCACCACTTCCAGAATGGAATGTGGTATCCAATGATCCATCCGCGTTTAAGCGGGCGACTCTGCCTGCTTCCTGTCCATTGTATTGAGTGAAGTCACCCACGATCAGAATCTTGCCGTTCTCCAGCAGCAGAATGTCTTGAACTGCACCGTTCGCGCCAAACCCAGTCTGGAACGTATTATCCACCGTCCCATTTGCGTTCAGGCGAGCGAGGCCGCGTCGTGGTGAACCGTTAATCGTGGTAAATGCTCCTCCGACCAGGATTTTTCCATCCTGAAGTGCAACAGCGTTAACCGCGGCATCAGCACCTGAGCCTGGGTCGAACGAGATATCCACCGTGCCGTCGCTGTTCAGCCGCGCGATGCGATTGCGTCCCGCCGCGCTGGCAATATCAAACATGCCGCCGATCACCACCTTGCCATCCGGCTGGCGAACGATATCGCTCACCTCAGCATTTAAGCCAAGCGGCAGGTTGAAGGTCGGATCCCAATTTCCAGCACTGTCCAATCGGGCCACCCGGTTGTTCAGGATGCCGGAAACGGTATTGAAATTACCCGATATTAGCAGCTTGCCATCCGCTCCGAATTCAATATCGGCAACGGTATTGTTAGGGCCTGCGCCGGGATTGAAGTTCGTATTGATGGTGCCGTCCGAGAGGAGTTCGGCAATATGGGAACGATTGGTCCCATTGAACTCGGTAAACGCGCCACCGAGCAGGATATCACCGTCCTCCTTGAGCTTCACGACGCGCACAGGGCCATTGGCGCCAGTGCCGATGTTGAAGTTCAGGTCAAGGCTGCCAGGCCCGAGGTCATCATCAACAATCGTCGCTACGGCCTCTGTTGCGCCCAGAATCGTAGCACCGCCTTTTGGATTGGAAATGGTGACGATGATGTCCTCATTCCCTTCAACCAATTGATCGTCGATCACCGTGATGATGAAACTCTTTGTCGTTTCTCCATCGCTGAAGGACACAATTCCTTGCGACGTGACATAATCAAGGCCAGGCGTCGCGGCATTCGCTGCGCCCGATCGGCTCGTCGCGTAATCCACGGAAACAACTCCTGTCGTTCCAGCAGTGCGTTTCACCGTTACCACGATCCTGCCCGAACCTACTCTGCCCGAGAATTTCGCGCTGGTGAAGCTGAGCTGACCAGCGGAGAAGTCGTTGTCCAGGATGGTCACAACCGCATTCGAAAGACCGAGAGCAGCTTTTCCAACAACACCACTGAGCGACACCGAGAATTGCTCCGTGCCTTCGACGAGTGTGTCATCAAGAATCGGAATGGCAATCGTCCGGCTCGTAACACCAGGAGCGAAGTTAATTTCCGTGCTCGTCGCTGTATAATCCTGACCGCTCGTGGCGGTCATGTCCTTTGTCGAAAGGGTCACGCTCGCCGCCGACCCAGTATAACCATTGCGGGTCACCGTAATCGAAGCGCTACCCGTCACGAAATTTTCCGTGATCGCGTACTCGGCCGCTGAGAACCCGATTGAACTGTCATCGCTTTCGATGACGAGCACCGCTGTAGGCTGAGGCCCAAGGTTCGCGCCACCGGTTACATTGACCAGCTTCAGATTCACCGTCTCGTCCCCTTCCAGTTCCGTGTCATCGAGCACTGGAATGTTAAGGGTCTTCTGCGTTTCCGCTTGTTTGAATGTCACTGTGTTAGTGAGGTCGATGTAATCAACCCCTGGCGTTGCGCTGCCTCCGGAGGTCACGACCTGAACTGTGATCTGGCCAGTTGTTCCGCCCACTCGCCGAACCGTGAGGACGGCGTTCGTGCCGCTTTCATTCACCCGGAAGCTGGAGGTGCTGAATTCAACACTGCCAGGACCAGCGAGCGAACCGCCATGGATTCGCGCCAGGCGAAGCGCCTTAAGTCCGTTGTATTCGGTAAAGCCACCCGCAACGAGAATGGAACGGTCCGGTTGGATCACGACCGAAGCAACCGATGCGTTGAAGCCCGCGCCAAAGTTGATCGTGGGATCCTGTGAACCGTCCGGGTCCAGACGAGTAATGCG
>JBQCGE010000475.1:0-5401 GCA_051955955.1 Verrucomicrobiota bacterium | reverse complement strand
GGAAAAATCCGACGAGTCCATAATCCTTTTTGCTGCCGACATTCTGTTGAAAGACAGTCACCACCCTTCTCTCTTTAACTGCCTTCGAAAAGTCGCGATCGTCCTCTAGTGCGGACCAAAGGACCACCTGCTCTGGTTTGCCTAATTTCTTTACCAACTCGGCAAACCGCACTGTTTTTTTCTCTCTGATAGCAATAATTTGGTGAATCCTTTTACTAATTGAAAGTGAACAATCTAAAAAACCATCTCCCAATATAACTCCACGGCCAGTAATTGCTGACCGGGCATTTGGCCGGGACATCGGCTCTCTTTTCGGCCACGCTACAATATTGCTCCAACACAGCTTCCACCGGTCCATACAAACGTGCCGGGAGCGGGATGGCGCGAGTTACGTTGGGATCTCGTTCCAACCTGGGCAAAGGATCTATGTTGGAAATGTGAAGGAACGCGCATTCGCTCTTGCTGGGATTGGGGAGAGGTCGGGAAATGCAGAAACGATATAATGGCTCCAAAAAAAGAGCCCGGCGGTTAGGCCGGGCTCTTGGTAACTAGGTAAATCTAGCTTCGATTAGAACTTGTAGATGAAGTTGGCCGCGAGGGTCACTGCATTCAGGTCCGCATCGTTTTTGCCGGCAAACCCAGTGTTGTGGTAGATCTCGTCTCCACCCATGTTGCGGTCCCAACGCAATTCAGCGCGGGTGACAACGTTCGCCCAGAGGGAGTAATCCGCAGTGAGGGTCAGCGCGCCGAGTTGGTTGTCGTTAGGCGCGGCTGCACCGGCAACGACGCCAGGCATGTAAGGAGTTGCGACTCCAGCGCCGTACCAGGTGCCGACTGAGCCCTTGGCGTATTCCGCGCGGGCGTTCAGTTTCAGCTTCTCCGTGGCTTGATAGGAGGCATAGAAAGCAGTGGTCCAGGCGTACGCTTCAGCACCGGTCACAGGATTGCCATCGCGGTAGTCGAGGGCTGCCCCGACGGACAAACCGGTCAAACCTGTGTTGAGGGTTGTGCCGAGGTAATAGCTGGTCACGTCTGCTCCGTTGAATGGAGGCACGTTATCCACGCTGCCAGTGACGATTGCGTTGGCTGTTTCGCCATAGACGATGCCGGCGTAAACGGAAGAACCAGCAAAGATGCCAGTGCTTTCCGGCAGGGTAATGGTGACGGAGCCGAGATAGGCTTTGCGTTCGTCGAACTGGTTGCGATCATTGATGCCACCGCTCCAGCCATTGGCCACGCCGCCGGATGCGCTCAACCAATCATTAACATGATAGCTGAGCAACACGCCGGTGTGGTGTGTTGGTTCAATGAAATAGCCATAGGAACGGCTGAAGTTCGGGTTGTTGACGCTTTCAAAAACTTCGTAGCCGATCAGCGTGTCCCAAACACCGAGCTTGATATCGAGGCCATTGCCAACCGGAGCGCGCAGGGCCACATAGGCCTGCTTGACGTTGAAGTCCGAGCTGCCATCTGGCACGCCACCATTCCCCACAGTGGAGAAGTAGTTGGCATCAGGGCCAAAAACGAGATCGGCCTTATAACCGGCTGACCATTGGCCTTCATCGAGAGGTTTCTCGAGAACCAATTTAACGGCGTGAAGGTTAAACCCATCGAGCTTATCCGGCGTGCCGTCAAAGGTGCGGCCCGCGATGGTTCCGTTTGGAGAATTAATGCTCCAAATGGCTGATGTATCGACATAACCACTGAGTGTGGTTGATGACAGACCGGTCATCAGTGGATGCTGATCTGGTTCGTCCGCATGGATCAAAGCAGGGCTGACCAGCCCGGCGGCTGCCAGGGCCAGAGTCCATTTATTAATCATATAACTTAGTTCCTCCGCAATTTAAGTTGTTGCATTTAACCCACCTGCAAGGTGTGTTGGCGCGAATTGTCCGGAAACAGGGCCACATAGCAAGCAGTTTTTTTCATCGTAGAGTGTGTTACAGAGTCTTATACGAATTATCAACGCTTGACGACCTGACCGATGATTCCGTTCTCCGAGCCGATTCATTTGAAGACCCGCAAAGGGCCTTCGGGTGAGTTAGCATCGGAAATGCCAGCAGGGATTGAGCATGAATTTGGAATATTAGAGGAGTTAGATGCTTATAAATAGCCACACAATCGTGGGCAGCTGATTAAAAATAAGCAGCTGCTTTGAGGAGATGGCGTTTTTAGGAAGCGTGTTAACTGGCGATCAACCAGTATAGCCCCAGGCCGATTGCCGATGCTGAGATGGTGCATCCGGTGAGCTTGTAGTAACGCACATTCCAGCGGAGGCCTTTGCCGAGCCAGCCGAAGACGGCGGAGAAAATCATCATGGCTAAAATTGTTCCGATGCCGAAGGAGGTGAGGTAAGTGATGCTTTCGAGGCGATCGGCAAAAACGAGCGCGGGCAATACGCCGAAGAAATGAGAACTGCCAGCTACTCCGTGAACCGTTCCGACAGCAAAAGCGGCGTGCGTATGTTGATGCGGTTTCTCCTCGCGCGGGCCGTGGCCATGAGCATGGACGTGATAGTGGACATGGGTATCGCCATCGTGAGAATGAGCATGCTGGTGAAGATGGGCGCCGAGGCATTTTTTTAAGCCCCAAATTCCAATCCCGATCAACATGACACCGACGAGGCGTTCACCCCAGGAGGAGATTGCTTCAACGGGAATCAATTCCCGAAAAAGGAGTGCGAGCAGACCGACAAACAAAACGCCACTCGAATGGCCGAGCCCCCAACGGAAACCAATCGCTACGGCTTTCTTCCAGCGGGTGAGGCTGAGCGGGGCGATTGCAGCAAGATGGTCGGGCCCGGAGAAAACGTGAATGAGCCCGGCGGTTAAACCGGAGAACAGAGCGATCAACCGGCACCTCCGGGATCCGCGGCATCCGCCTGCTTTCGTTTCACTGCTACACCATAGGCAGGGGGATTAGGGAAGTAAATAGGGAAGGACATTTTCGTAGAATGGGTGAACGCGAATGCTTAACGAAATCGGATTTGTTCAGGATTTAGAGTGGCGTTTCCATTCCACCTTGGGCGGTTCCGGCAAACCCTGGACGCGATAGGCGGTTCGGAAATGAGTTTTGGCCACTTTGGGCAAAACGCCGGGCCCGACTTTTTCGATCAATGCTCTCGCAGCATTTTCGACGGCGGCGGAAGCGCCTTTGGGAAATGGGAGACCATATTCTTTTTCGAGGCGACGCAAGCGGGTGACGAATTCGTCGCGGGCCAGGATTGAAGCGGCTGCAACGGCAATATCCTCTTCCGCTTTGTGGCGCTGGACGAGTTCCAAGGTTTTGCCCTGGGCCATCAAGGCTTTTTGAACCACATCCTTGCTATAGGCGAATTGATCGCTAATGGCCCGCAACGGAGGCGGCTTCATTTTTGCGGCCATGCCCATGAGGTTTTCGATCACACGGGCGTGGCCCCAGGCGAGGATCGAATTGACGCTCCCCATTTTGTCGTAAAGGCGGTTGTAGGCTTCGTTGCCAATTGGAACGACGCTGAAAATGCATCCAGGCGTCTGGCGAATGACGCGGGCGATTTCGTTGATTTTGCGGTCGCTGCTGATGTTTTTTGAGTCGCGAATGCCGCTCATTTTCCAGGCGTCAATGACGGAGGCGTTCACGTAAACACCCGCGACGCAGAGGGGGCCAAAGAAATCGCCCTTCCCGCTTTCATCGACGCCTATGCGCGGGTCGAGCAACTCCGGTTTCAAATCGGCTTCGTAGCCGAGGCGCGCTTCCTTAAGAACAAGCGGTTCCAATTCGAACTCGACAAATTCCTGGGTTTTTTTTCCCTGCACGACGAGCTTGCCACTTTCGTAAAAAACCACGTTCAGGTCTGGTTTGCTCCCGGCGAATTTTGCATAGGGAACGGTTCGCGGCTCAAATCCGTGCTCCCGCATGTGCCATTCGAGTGTGGTGGCCTGCTCGCTCGTAAGTTTGGTCGTGTAAGAGGTAATCGGCTTTCCCGCCGCAGGATTTTCGGAAGGGTTTGACATTTTAAGTCCGGAGGAAGCTAGAGCGGACGATTCTCGGGAAAGCTGTTGCAGGTGAGCCAATAGAGGCGAAAAGCTTTCACGATCTCCAGGAGCTGATCGGCTGTGGGGGGCTTCACGATGTAGGAACTGGCTCCCAAACGATAAGCGGTTTTCAAATCAGTCGGTTCATTCGAGGAAGTGACAACAATGATTGTGATTGGAGGAATTTCAGGATGCTCCAACTTCCATTTCAGAACCTCCAACCCGGACAAATAGGGTAACTTCAGGTCGAGGAACATGACACTGGGAAAAGGAAATTTTTCACGCTCTGCAAATTGACCTTCGCCTGAGAGATAGCGGATCACTGCTTCGCCATCATTCACGACGTGGACGGGATTTTGGATGCCAGCGGCTTTGAAGGCGCGTTTCATCAGAAACACGTCATCTTCATTATCCTCGACCAAGAGGATGACTTTGTCGGTTTTCTCCATCAGTGCTTTGAGCAGCGTAGAGAGTTAACACGGGAGAAGCAAATCAAGAAGCGTGGTCCAGCTCGATCCAGAAGCGGCTGCCCTGGTTGGGAATGCTTTCGAAACCTGCTTTCCCGTTCATACGCTCTGCGCTCTTTTTGACTATGGCCAGCCCGATTCCGGTCCCTCGATATTTACTTTCCGGATGAATACGTCCGAACATTTGGAATATTCGGTCATGGTGGCGCGGTTCGACGCCGATGCCATTATCCTCCACCCAAATTCGGACGCGTTGATCGATCTGCTCCGTGCGAATAATGACTTTGGGAGAATCGCCCGGCTTCACAAATTTGACCGCGTTTGTCAGTAGGTTTGAGATCGCCTGGGTCAGAAAAGCTTCGTGGGCAATTGGATTGAGAAGCGGTTCCATAATATCGATCTGTGCGCCCGCGTCTTTTAAATTTGGGTATTGGTCCACAATGGCTCGAAGCAAGGAACCGAGCTCAATTTTCTCCAGCCGAATTTCAGCACGTGAGAGGTGGCTGTAGGTGAGCACTTCCTGGGTCAGGCGGTCCAAACGTGCAGCAGCGTTTTGGATCCGTTGGAGGAAATCCATATGTTCTTCATTCAGCTTACCCGCGAGCTGAGAGAGCAATTCCTCCGAATATCCTTGCATGGCGCGGAGAGGACTGCGGAGGTCATGCGAAACACTATAAGAAAAACTTTCAAGCTCAGCGATCGTTTCCTTAAGTTGCGCCGTGCGTTCCGCCACGGTCCGCTCGAGAGTGACCTCAGCCTGTTTTTGATCCTCGATATCAGTGTTAGATCCTATCCACATGATCACCCTCCCTTCTTCATCCCGGAGGGCATGGGCACGGGTGAGATGCCAGCGGTAAACACCATCCTTTCGGCGACACCGATGTTCCATCTGGAACGATTCACCCGTCGAAATGGATTGCT
>JBQCGE010000474.1:0-2572 GCA_051955955.1 Verrucomicrobiota bacterium | reverse complement strand
CAGGAGGTAATCGCGGGATCGGTTTTGAGGTGGCGCGACAGTTGGCGGGGCGCGGGTTCCACGTTTTAATCGGAGCGCGTTCCGAGCAGCATGGGCAAAGGGCAGTCGAGCAATTGAAGGAGACCGGGAAGGTTTCGTTGCTGGTGTTGGATGTGGCGGATTCGAAAAGCATCGCCCGTGCGGCGGAAAACTTTGCCTCGAACGGGAGCCTTGATGTGCTGATCAATAACGCGGGAGTTTACCAGGATGAGGGCCGGTCAATCCTCACTGTATCACGGGAGCAGATGGTGGAGACGCTTCAGACAAATACGTTGGGTCCGCTGGCAGTGACGCAGGCGTTCCTGCCGTGTTTGAAGAAATCGGAGGGAGCGAGGGTGATTAATTTTTCGAGTGGCTACGGTCAGTTGGAAGGGCTATCCGCAAATGTGCCGAGCTACTGCCTTTCCAAACTGGCTTTGAACGGAATCACGCTGATGCTGGCTGAGGCATTGAAGGCGGATGGGATTGCGGTGAACTCGCTCTGCCCCGGTTGGGTGCGCACGGATATGGGCGGTGCATCCGCGCCTCGTTCGGTTGAAGAAGGCGCAGATACGGCGGTGTGGCTCGCGACGGAAGCGGACCAGCAACTCACTGGAAAGTTCTTCCGGGACCGCAAAGAAATACCGTGGTGATGAGCGGGTTAGCTGTTGTTCGTGAAAACGAATTTCAGATTTGAGCTTTAGGCCATGACCATGCCGCCATCGACGGTGAGGGTTTGGCCGGTGATGTAGCGGGAAGCGTCGCTGGCGAGGAAGAGTGCGGCGTTGGCGATGTCTTCTGCCTGGCCGAGAGTTTTCATCGGAATGGCGCTGAGAATTCCTTTTTTGATTTCCTCGTTCAGGACGGCAGTCATATCGGTTTCGATAAATCCGGGAGCGATGGCGTTCACGGTGATGCCGCGAGAGGCGAGTTCCTTTGCGACTGATTTGGTAAAACCGATGAGGCCGGCTTTGCTGGCAGCATAGTTCGCCTGACCGGCATTGCCCATGAGGCCGATGACGGAGGCGATATTGATGATGCGGCCGGAGCGTTGTTTGGCAAAGGTGCGGCTGAAGGCTTTGGTGGTGGCGAAAGCGCCACGGAGGTTTGTGTTGAGAACGGTATCCCAATCTTCATCGCTCATGCGCATGATGAGCCCATCGCGTGTGACGCCGGCATTATTGACGAGGATGTCGACGCGGGAGGTTGCGCCGAGAATGGTTTCGGCGAGGGCCTCGACTGCTTTGGGATCACTGACATCAACGGCATAGGCCCAGCTTTGGCGGCCTTTGGCTTTGATTTCCCCGGCGACTTTCTCGGAATTTTCCTGGGTGCGCGAGACGCAGACGACATCGGCGCCTGCATCGGCGAATTTGAGGGCGATGGCGCGACCAATGCCGCGACCTGCGCCAGTGACAACGGCAATTTTGTTGTTCAGAACTGTCATGAGATGGAGTTGTTAGCGGGAGAGGAGATTTGGAGCAAGAAATTTGGGTGCTCGCCGCACGGTGCTAGCCGCACGGGGTGCTCGCCGCACGGGCCACTTAGGGGGCGGGCCGCACCGGCCACCTTCGAGGTTGAGGGAAGTTAAGCTGTTCTGTTTTTGATTTTCATGAAATGCTCGGGGCATCTGCATGAAATCGAACGGGCGGGATGTTTATCTTGTTGCGAATGGGGATTTGCGTGAATCGGCAAACCAAATGTGCTGGCCGGAGCAGGCGCGGATGGAGAAGGCGCTGGTGCAAATGCTGGAATCGCTCGGTGCGCGGGTGATTCGGGCGCATCCGTATGATCGCGTGAAGCAGCATGGGTTCATTGATTCGCAGAAGATGGGGCTGGAAGTTTTCCGCGGAATACCGAGTGATGCTGCGGTTGTGGTTGCGGAAGCTGTTTGGCAATACTCGCATCATTTGTTGGGAGGATTGTGGACGCATCGGGGGCCGGTCCTGACGGTGGCGAACTGGAGCGGGCGCTGGCCGGGGTTGGTGGGGATGTTGAACCTGAATGGATCGTTGACGAAGGCGGGAGTGGCTTACAGCTCGTTATGGAGTGAGACATTTAAGGATACATTTTTTCGGAACGGGCTGAAGCAATGGCTGGAAACGGGGCAGGTCAGCCATGATCAATCGCACGTTCGTGATTTTGATTTGGTTAAAATTGCGGCGGGTGATGAGCAGCAGGGGAGGGAATTCGGACGCAAGTTCAAAGCGCGGAAATGGATCATGGGTGTGTTCGATGAAGGATGCATGGGAATGTTCAACGCGATTATTCCGGATCATCTCCTGCATGGAACCGGTGTATTCAAGGAGCGGCTGAGCCAATCGACGTTGTATGCGGAGATGTTGAAAGTGTCCGACGACGAAGCGACAGATGTTTATCGCTGGCTGCAAAAGAAGGGGTTGAAATTTCAGTTGGGGACGAATGAGGAAACGGAGTTAACGGCGAACCAGGTGTTGCAGCAGTGCAAGATGTATATCGCGGCTTTGCGCCTGGCGGATGAATTTGGTTGTTCGGCGATCGGGATTCAATATCAGCAGGGTTTGAAAGATTTGGT